>DATCIL010000597.1:0-1565 GCA_036507795.1 Anaerolineales bacterium
TCGGGCAAAGGCGGCGATCAATGCAAAGCCGATTTTGCATCAAATATTTGATTTATCCAAAGGTGAATCAAAATAAGGAGCTAGAATTTCACCGCCTAGAGCAGATTCCTAACAAATTGATGGCATAATTGGTGGTATGAAAGCATATTCAACAGATCTCCGTGAACGAGTGGTCGCGAGTGTAGAAAGCGGCGAGTGTAATATTCCAGCAGCAGCGAGGCGATATAAAGTCAGTGAGCCAACGATAGAGCGCTGGGTAGCGCGAAAACGACGGACGGGTACGTGTGCGCCGCTGCCCCACACTGGAGGACCAGCACGCAAGCTGGCGGGAGCCGAAGCGGTCGTCCGTGCGGCCGTAAAGGCACAACCGGATGCGACCCTGCAGGAATTGTGTGAGGTAGTGGAAAAGGAAGCCAGGATCAAATCCACTTCGAGCATGCTGTACCGCGAACTGGTGCGGCTCAAGCTGCCGCGAAAAAAAAGTCGCTCCATGCCAGCCAGCGGGACACGCCGAGCGTGAAGCGAAAGCGCAGCCTGTTTCGAAAAGAAGTCGCAGACTTGGAGGTGAACCGGTTCAAATTTCTGGATGAATCGGGCGTCAATCTGAGCCTGACCCGCTTGTATGGGCGAGCTGCACCCGACCAGCGCGTCGTGGACAGCACGCCACAACCATCGGGACCGCAAACGACGACCCTGGCGGTGATTGGCTGCACGGGGATCACAGCCCCGTTGGTTTTGTCGGGGGCTGTCACTGGTACGGTGTTTTATGGCTATATCCAACATTGTGTCGTCCCGACCCTTCAGCCTGGGGATATCTTGTTCATGGACAATCTTTCCGCTCACAAGGTCGCCGGGCTGGAAGAGTTGATCCACTCGTGTGGTGCACACTTGATCTATCTTCCGCCTTACTCGCCTGACTTCAATCCGATTGAACTGGCCTGGTCGAAAGTCAAGACCGTCCTGCGCCGTCTCAAGGCCCGCACCTTTCCTGATTTGATCGAGGCGCTCAAACAGGCCTTGCTTGCGATCACACCTCAAGATATTCATGCCTGGTTCGCTCATTGTGGCTATGCCCTCAATTGACCTGGAATTTGCTCTAGGTGGCGGCGGTGTTGCCACTGCTGTGGGTGCGGGTTGGCAATTGGTCGCCAGCAGGCTTGCGGACGCAATGCCAAAAAGGCGCAAGAAGTCGCGACGAGAAAGGTTTGAGGGAGCAAGATGTTTTGGTGGTATGGGGTACATTTTTGTTCCAATCTGTGAAATTAAGCTGCCGGGTTACAGGTATGCACGCGGATGGATAGCGAGTTATCCATGGACTGTGTGACTCGCACATCGGAAACCTGTCGCATACCCCGCCAGGTCAGTATGACCACAGTCGCCTATTTATACAACTTATTTATAATCAGACACAAGTGATAAATGTAACGTTGTAATTGAAGCTAAGGTTTAATGAATCGCAGGGCTTTCGCTCGCAGACCGTCTGCGAGCGAAAGCCCTGAAAGAGTATCTTGTGTTCTTAGCCACCCTGAAATGGAACCCCATTAATTGTTCAACATTATGGGGAA
>DATCIL010000598.1:0-4848 GCA_036507795.1 Anaerolineales bacterium
GTTGAAACATCCTTCTTTAATTCAACCTCTTTGAGCATGCTGCGTAGACGGAGTTTGTAAGCATCTGCGCTGCCGTCGGAAGGGTCCGTGTTCAAGTAAACGCTTAAAACTGGCTGTTCGGCCTTATATTCCAGCAACTCGAGCAGGTCCTGTTCTGTAAACATGATCCTCTCCTATTCTTAGGGACGCTTATCCATTCCTATGGACGCTTATCAAGAGTGAGTTCGAACTCGATTTCTTCTCCTTCGCGTAACACAGTCAAAGTAACTGTGTCGCCAGGGCTCTTATTCGTAATTAAAAAGCTGAGTAAATCATCGAAGCGAAGTATTTTTTGACCATCGATCGCAGTGATCAAGTCACCGCCGGCATTTAATCCAGGGAACGACGTGGGCTCGCTTCCATCCCTTAAACCGGCTTCATCAGCCGGACTTCCCGGTGTTATCGATGTCACGTAAGCTCCAGTGGACTGCGATAACCCCAAAGCTTCCTGGCGCAGCAGTGTGATCTCAGGTAGGCTGCTAATGCCAAGATAAGGATAATCGTATTCCCCGGTTCGAATTAATTCCGGAATGACCCGGTTTACGATGTTCGACGCAATCGCAAAACCGATGCCGGAATTGACCGGTTCTTCGCTGAAGGTGAAATTGGTAGTGCGAATGGCGCGGTTGACGCCGATGACCTCTCCGCTCAGGTTTAGCAAGGGCCCGCCGGAATTGCCCGGGTTGATCGCTGTATCGGTCTGGAGCAGGTCGCCGGCTGTGAAGAACCGGCCGCCGGTGTCGGGCGCCTCCCGCAGTGAGTCGAGGCTGCGACCTTTGGCGGAGATGATCCCGAGGGTCATCGTGCTGCTCAGTCCAAACGGATTGCCAATCGCTACTACCGTCTGGCCAACTCGAGTTTGAGATGAGTCGCCCATCCTGAGAGGATGCAGTTCCGAGTCAGGGGCGTCCACTTTGACGACCGCCAGGTCGGAGTCGAGGTCGATTCCAGCTACCTCGCCGCGGGTCTTAAATCCGGAAGGGAAATCGACCTCCAGGTCATCTACACCCTCGACAACGTGATAGTTGGTGATAATATGGCCTTCCTTGTCGTACACAAAACCCGAGCCCAGGCCGCTATCGCTCTCTTCGGTGAGCACCCGTATAGTCACCACACCGGGATTTACCTCTTCGTAGAGATTCACCAGCAGGTCCTCCAGGGCAGCCAGTTGGGGTGGCGGTGGCGGGAGGTCAGCCGCCGTGGGTTCTGGCAAAGTCGCCTCCGCGAGTTGCACGGGAGTGGGAGGAGGGGGTTCAGGAGTATCCAGGGTAAGACCAGTGGCGATCTGGCAGGACATCAAAAATATTAAGACCAGGGACAATCCAATTATCCGTTTCATTGGGTCTTTCATTTACTGGTTCCTTTCGATAATGTTTCCCGTCGGTGGCTTTGCCCTCTCTGGGAAACAGAATTTTAGCTGGATTTGGCTAGTTCCTCGAACAGTTCACGTTGGCGCGGGGTAAGGTCGCGCGGGATCTGGACTTTAAGCCGTGCGTAGAGGTCTCCTCGCTTCTGTGGGTCTCTAAGGTGCGGCATACCGCGTCCCGAAAGCCGGAAAGTTTGTCCAGGTTGGGTGCCGGCTGGTATTGAGAGCACGACGTTGCCGCTCAGCGTAGGAACCGTGACTTCCCCGCCCAATACGGCGCTAAAAACATCCACCGTTACGTCCGTATAGAGGTCATGACCTCGGCGCTCGAAACGCGGGTCTTCGGCAACCTTAACGACCAGGTAAAGGTCCGCCTTCTGACCATTGTTACTCGAAAGGGCATCGGGAACTCGAATTTTTGTGTTCGTAAGAGCGCCAGGAGGGATCTTGACCTCAATCTGGCGTCCGTCCACCTCGATCCGGCGGGTGGTACCCTGGAATGCTTCGTGCAGGCTGATCGTCACAGGCTGTTCATGGGATTGCCGCCTGGGTTGTGCCGGACCGCGCCTGCTCCTCCGTTCCCCTTGTGGAGCGGTCCCGATGTCGGCCATCCCGCCGAAGATGCTGCGGAAAAACTCCGAGAAGCCGCCCATGCCACCTCCAAAGAGGTCGTCCAGGTCGCCGACCTCAACCCGGACGCCTCCCGGAGCGCCACCTGAAGGTTGGGTAAACCAGTCTTCCCAATTGAACTCACCAGGTCTACCACCGCGCTGGCGCCACCGGGTGTAGGATTCGCCAATCTGGTCGTAGCGGGCCCGCTTCTCCGGGTCACTCAGCACCTGGTACGCTTCGTTGATCTCTTTGAATTTTTCTTCCGCTTGTTTGTCGCCGGGATTTCTATCTGGGTGATAATTCAGGGCCAGTTTTCTGTAAGAACGTTTGATTTCATCTTTGCCAGCCGATCGCTCAACACCTAAAATTTTATAATAATCTTTGTATTCCATAGAATCGTCTCAGAGGACAGTATTTTCGCCTTGCTCAACCGGTAAAAGCAAAGAACGACTCTGCCATTATTCAGCAATTCTCATTTTGTCATTGCGAGGATCGGTTTTTGCGAAGCAACGCTTAAGCTGCTGAGCTGCTTCCGAGCAGCCCTTATGCAGCCGCTGCCGCAATCTCCGGGCGCACAACTGTCATTGCGAGCGCAGCGAAGCAATCTCATGCATGTCTCGGAGAATATTGCCATGGCAGAGGATGCCTGGCAATGACACCATTATGAGAACTTCTGAACACTATCATTGTATGCGCGTCAGGCATTTGTAGTCAAGTATATTAAACTATATTTAATGGGAATCTAACAATGCGAAACCGCCCCAATTTCTGCTCACAGCGCCGTCCCCGGCGCAATCTGGCGTGGGATGCCGCTGCTGAGGCCGGCGGCGAGAGCGTGGCTCACTGGCAGCTGGCACAAGTTTTCCACGAATTACACTCAGAGGGGAGATTATTCCGGAAGGAGAACTGGCTTTAAAAGGGCCTCCGCCGGGGCGGTGAGGCAATCCCGGCGGAGGCTTTCGCCAAAGGAGGAAACAGCGATGAGCATCAGGAGGTATCCTGACTCCCGTCTTTGTTCGTCTTAATAATACCAAAATTCACAAATAATGGTGCTGCAAAAGGTCATGATTTGAACGTGATATTGATCACATCTGGAGCGCTGGTTGAGCGGTGCACTGAGTTTATCGAAGTGTAGGCCTTCTTAGGCCGTATCGAAACCAGGCCGCACCGGGCAAAACACCTGCCATTCCTAGAGTGTCCGGTAGCTAGAATAATTTTCAGCATAATAATCACACAGCGCCTGCAGCGGACAATCCGGGCATTTGGGCCGGCGGGCAACGCAGATAGTTCGCCCCAGGCGGATGAGATTCAGATGGGCAGCATAATAAGCATCCGGCGGAAATAGATTGGCCAGATGATCGTGGGCTTTCTCTGCATTCATGCCATTCGGGCGCAATCCAATCCGCCCTGTCACACGGTGGATGTGCGTATCGACGGGAAACGCGGGCATATCCAGAGAGAAAAGCAGGATGATGGCAGCGGTTTTTGGGCCCACCCCCTTTATCTGGATTAACCACTGGCGGGCTGCCTCGACGGACATTTCCCGCAAGAATTCCAGGCTCAGCTCGCCGCGCGCCTCGGTGATCTTGCGCAATGCATTTTGGATGCGCGGTCCTTTCTGGTTGGCCAGGCCCGCGGTTTGAATGGCTTTGATGACTTCTTGAGGGTCTGCATCGCGGACTTCTTCCCAGCCTGGAAACCTTTCCCGCAGGGATTCGAATGCCCGGTCGCGATTGGCGTCATTGGTATTCTGGGAGAGGATCGTCGAAACCAGTTCGGACACAGGGGGAAGCGGGTTGCGCCATTCTGGGCGACCATATTGCTCGAGGAGCTTTTGGTGTACTCTAACGGCGCGTTCAGAAAGTTCCATGTACATCGTCGCTCTCGACCAGATCCACGCATGCTCGAGCTTCGCCGACCTCAATTTTGCGCCAGTTAAGCAGCGGCAGGGTTGGACCATAGCCCTCCAGAGCCGCAAGTTGGGCAGGTGTGAGGGCGCCCAGTTGTCTCAGGACTTCGAGCGCAATTGCCGGTCTCGCCCGGCCTCTGAGGTCGCCGTCGGCTACTTTAATGGCAATTCCGATCGCCGGCGATCCTGGACCAAGGACCTCGGGGAGCAGCCCAATTCCCTGGTAGCCTTCTGCCCCTCCTTTGGCAATCAATTGTCCGCCCGCCACTTCCATTAAACGGGTATCGAAACGGTCAGGACCGGCGACCATTTCAGGATGAGCCGTCATCGCCGCGACAATTTTGCGACAGGCCTGGGCCCGGTTGGGATCGAGATCGGTGGGGTCGCAAAGGCGCGCATAGGCCAGGGCGGCATTCGCAAGTGGGACGGCGAAGTTCGGTGCAGAACAACCGTCAATTCCAATCGCCACCTGTTCCGGAGTCACATCGCACATTTCGGAAAAAACCCGCAGGATGTTCTGTTGGACGGGGTGCGCCGGGTCCAGATAGCCTGTGGTTGTCCATTTCTGCATGCGGGCGTAGGCCAGCATCCCGGTGTGTTTTCCGGAGCAGTTGTGCCGGTTGGAAGTCGGTTCCTCGCCGCGCTGGCGCATGCCTTCAGCGGTGGCCTCATCGAAAGGAAAATGGACGCCGCACAGGAGTTCAGTCTCCGCGACGCCGGTTTTCTTCTGTAAGGAAAGCAGGGTGTCCAAATGCACTTCCGTTCCGGAATGGGACGCGCACATCAGGGCGATTTCCGCCGCGACCAAATCGTAATATTCGGCCCCACCACTTTCCATGAATGGCAGCACCTGGAAAGGTTTCGCTGTAGATCTTAGATACGTAACCGTATTGGGATTGCCCGAATGGGTGACCAGGCGGCC
>DATCIL010000599.1:0-1594 GCA_036507795.1 Anaerolineales bacterium
ACTGCCGCTCTCCTTTCGTTCCTCGAGAAAAATTAAAACGAAAAACGAACCACGGTCCACGGTCCACCGTCCACCGTCCACCGTCCACTCCCTTCGTTCCTCGAAAAAAATTAATTCGAAAACGAAACTAGGTGGCTTACCCCAGTGATCCGAGTCTTGCAATTTTGTTAGACCCGCTTCTAATTTTCACCTGTAACGTTTCTATAATTGCAACTATAATCGATGGCATCCGGCGGAGCTTCCAGTCGAGAAACCAGGATCAAACCGCATGCATTGGGAGTACAGCTCATCTAGCCTTCCTCTACTGATCACGGCAGTTATTTCCGTCGCGCTCGCCGGTTATGCCTGGCAGCGCCGCACTATCCCCGGTGCAACTGCTTTCTTTGTCCTCATGTGCGCGGTCGGGGAGTGGTCTATCAGCTACGCCCTTGAGTTGTTAAATCCTACCCTGGCTGCCAAACTGTTCTGGACCCAGGTCGAGTACCTCGGAATCGTGATCGGACCAGCGGCCTGGCTGATCTTTTCGCTTCAATACACCAGCCCTCACCAGCGGCTTCCGCGCCGCACTCTGTTTGCCCTTACCGTCATGCCAGCACTGACCCTCCTGCTGGTATCGACCAACCAGCTGCATGGCCTGATCTGGAGTTCGGTCCAACTCGATCAGAGCGGCTTCTACCCGGTATTGAGTCTTCGCTATGGCCCAGCATTCTGGATCCATACCCTTTATTCCTACCTGCTGGTCATCGCCGGGTCACTGATCCTCATCCGTTTCTCGCGAGGCGCCCAGAGACCATACCGCCAGCAGGTCAGGATCGTTCTGCTGGCGATGTCAGTGTCATGGCTTAGCAATGCAATCTATATCCTGCGGGCCAATCCCATCCCGAACCTGGACCTGACCCCGTTGGCCTTCGCCATTACAGGGGTTTTGGTGGCCTGGGGCTTTTTGCGTTTTCAGTTCCTGGATCTTGTTCCGCTCGCACGCGGCGCTGTTTTGGAGAACATGCGCGATGCGGTGATCGTCCTGGACGCCTGGAATCGCATTGCAGACTTTAATCCGGCCGCAGAAGCCATCCTGCAGCGTAGGCTCTCACAAGCCATTGGAGTTCCGGCCGACCGGGTTTTCGCAGAATATCCAGAGATGGTCCATCGCTTTGGGGAAGTCAGTGAAGCGCATGAAGTGTTGGTGGGAGGAAATCCGCTTGCTCCGCTTTACTTTGATCTGCGGATCTCGCCCCTTTACGACCGGCTTGGTCAATTCACCGGTCGCCTGGTCGTCCTGCAAGATATCACCGAGCAGGAGCGGGCCAAACTGGACTTGCAGAAATCGCACGCCGAGCTGGAAAGCCGGGTACAGGAACGCACGCTTGAGCTGAAGACTGCCAACCAGAAGCTGCAAAAGGAGATCTTCGAGCGGGAATTGTTCCAAACCGCGCTCCAGGAGAGGGTTGATATAGAGAGACTGGTCTCTAGCATCTCGACCAACTTTATCAATCGGATGGTCGACGAGATCGACCATGCAATCAACCGATCCTTGCAGATGATTGGCGAGTTCTCCGGCGTGGATCGCAGTTATGTCTTTAGGATCTCAGCCGAT
>DATCIL010000600.1:0-3120 GCA_036507795.1 Anaerolineales bacterium
GTCCCCAGTTTATCGCCTTGCACGAGCTGTTCGACGAAATCGCTAACGGCCTGATCCCCTACGTGGACATCATCGCCGAGCGCGTCACAGCTCTGGGAGGCATGGCTATGGGAACCGTCCGTATGGCCGCTGAGGCTTCTCGTTTAGACGCTTACCCGACCGATGTGGTGAACAGCCTGGAGACGGTAAGAGTAGTCGCCGACCGGCTGGCTGATCTGGCGGCCAGCACCCGAGAAGCAGGTGACCGTGCTGAGGAACTGCACGATATGGACACCAATGATCTCTTCCTGGAGGTGTCCCGGGACCTGGATAAGTGGTTATGGTTCCTGGAAGCCCATTTGCAGGGCGAGTAATCTGAAGGATCGAGATGAAAAAGGCTCCAGGAGTCTCGTAGCCCTGGAGCCTTTTCGATTGTGCGTATTGCTCGCTTCCGCCAGTTTATTGTTACTCGGATGACTTCTCGCCCTGGATTCGCCAGCCGAAGATGGCGGCCAACAGCAGGGCAAAAGCCACGGCGTTTAGCAAGGTTTGGATCACGCTAATGATGATTGTCACGAGGCCCAATTGGCTGGTCGCCAGTCCCCTGGCCTGGAGGGCGAAAGGCAGCCAGCGGCTGAGCGCTGTTCCGGCCAGGGAGGTCACGAAGAAGATCACCATGGCGCCTATCGTCAGTTGTGCGACGCGAGGGTGCCGCCGCCAATATGCGATTGCCAGGGCGAAACCGGCCAGCCAAACGAGATAAAGCGGCAGCTGAATGAATGCAGCAATAAATTGGCCGATCATAGATGCAGAATTCTCTAATTTCTCAGGCGTTCGAAACCTGTTAACCGAGCTTACCCGCGGTCCATTGCACGCTCTCGGCACGCACAAGGGTTCCCAACAACTGCCGGATTAAGGATTGGAATCTTTCAGGGTCTCCGGAGGTTAAGAAGCGTACCTTCCCGGATTGGCCTTCCGGTGCATGCAAACTGTGCTGGTCGAGCAGGCGCCCGACCTGGCGGGCGATTGCCGGAGCAGGATCGATCACCCTTACCCGGGGTCCCGCAATTCTTTGGATGGCGGGGATCACAAATGGATAATGCGTACATCCCAGCACTACTGTATCGATGCCCTGAGCCAGCATGGGATCGAGAGCGGCTTTAATAATAGCCCGGGTCTGGGGCGACTCTAAATCGCCGGCTTCGATTTGGTTTACCAGCCCAGGGCAAGTAT
The DNA here is from genome assembly GCA_036507795.1 of Anaerolineales bacterium. Classification (GTDB taxonomy): domain Bacteria; phylum Chloroflexota; class Anaerolineae; order Anaerolineales; family UBA4823; genus DASQQR01. The sequence goes on from DATCIL010000600.1 coordinate 1,213, forward strand.
CCTGGAGCACGGTGACGCCGTTGGCGAAGCGCTCGATCACTGAAGCATACAGGGCACCCTGAAATGTCGCCGTTGTCGCCAGCACGCCTACTACGCCGCTTTGCGTATATTCGGCAGCGGTCTTGACTGCCGGTTCCATGCCCACAAACGGCACCTCAGGAAATGTCCGGCGTAAATAATGAAGCGCAGATGCAGAAGCAGTGTTGCAGGCCACCACGATCAGCTTGGCGCCCTGATCCAAAAGGTAGTGGGTAATATCTTCCGCAAAGGCTCGCACCTCTCCTAAGGATCGAGGCCCGTAAGGTACGTGCGCCTGGTCGGCCAGGTAGATAAGATTTTCATTGGGATAAGCCCGTTGAACGGCTCGCAGCACCGAAAGTCCGCCGACGCCAGAGTCGAAGATGCCCAGAGGATCACGTTTCACGGTTTACGTTTCACGCCTCCTTACGGCCGCTTCCACAAATGCTCTAAACAACGCTCGCATTTGAGCATATTCCGTCAGCCACTCCGGGTGCCACTGCACCGCCAGTCCAAAGGGGTGGTCGCCAACTTCCAGGGCTTCCACCAGGCCATCCGGCGAGTAAGCCGTAGCTAAAACGCCGGGCGCCACGCGGCGAACAGCCTGGTGATGCAGGCTATTGACCATAGAATAAGCTTCTCCTAAAATCTTTGCCAGGCGACTGTTTTCGTCAATCTGTACATCGTGGGCCAGGTAATCGCGTGGCCAATCTGGGTAGAAATCATGCTTTAGCGCGCCGGGGCGCTGGGTGCTGATGTCAGCATAGAGCGTTCCGCCCAGGCCTACGTTAATCACCTGCAGTCCCCGGCAAATTCCGAGAAACGGGACGCCATTGTCTATGACATTATTTAATAAGAGGAACTCTATCCGGTCGCGATCGGCGTCGATTTCGGACACTTCCGGCCTGGATTGCTCCCCGTAGACACTGGGCTGGATATCGCCGCCGCCAGTAAAAAGAACGCCGTCCAGATGGCGGCTCAGCTCCATTAACGTACTATCTGGCAAGCCCAAGGGGATAATGACGGGACAGGCCCTGGCCTGAGACAAAGCTTTTAGGTAAGCGTCCGCGACTGAAACAAATCGGGCGCCAGACTTGCTGGTAGTATGCGCGGCGGTAACTCCGATCAATGGTCCTGACATTGGATGTGAAAACGAAAAAAAGGTGCAGCGCTATAAAAGGGCTGCACCTAATTAAACCAGAAAATGACCTGATTTAGCGATTAAATTTTTGCTTGAGGCGGGCGCGTTTTCCGGTGCGCTCACGCAGAAAATATAACTTTGCGCGGCGAACATGCGCCCGGCGATGGACCTGCACACGATCGATCAGAGGAGATCGTTTAAGGAAAGTGCGTTCAACGCCGATACCGTTGCTGGCGATCCGCCGCACCATGAAACCCTCGTTGTTGCCGCTGCCGCTCAGGCTGATTATGGTGCCGCGAAATTCCTGGATCCGTTCGTTGGCGCCTTCTCTAATGCGCAGGAATACGCTGATCATGTCGCCAGGATAAAGGTCCGGGATATTCGGGTTTACCGGTGCTTCAACAGACTTAAGTAAATCATTCATAGTGAGTACCTTGCTCTAATTCTCTTTAAGATAACAGGCAAAACAAAGCCGCCTGAGGCGGCGCGGTTTGGGATTATACCATGCCCTGTTAACCTTGGGAAGTATCTTTTTTACTTCCCCGCTCTTTCAGGCGGGTCTCAATATTTTGATGCCAGGCCAGCTCTCTATGGGCTCTGTAGAGCGTACGACGTGCATACCCGCCCTTGCAAAGCGTTCGAATGCAGCATCAGCCTGATCGGTAAAGTCCACCACACCGGGTACGACCACCGGTGAGCTGCAATCTTCCAAGAGGTAGATCTTCTCCGCCAGATCTTCATCGTGATCG
>DATCIL010000601.1:0-1101 GCA_036507795.1 Anaerolineales bacterium
GCCGCCAAGTACAAAAGCAGCAACCTGACCGCCATCCTGGACTACAACAAGTACCAGCAGACCGGCCCTGTGGATGAAGTCATGCCTGCGTTGAAACCCATCGCCGAAAAATGGCGCGCCTTTGGTTGGCATGTCAGGGAAATCGATGGCCACAATGTGTCGGAAATCCTGGAAGCCCTCGACGAGGTTCGTCAGGTCAAGGATCGTCCGCAAATGATCATCGCCAGCACTTTGAAAGGCAAAGGCTTGTCGCCCTTTGAAGCGGATGACGTCAACCGCAAGCACGGAGAGCCCCTGACGGAAGAGGAAAAGCAAATCGCTCTGGCCGAACTAGACGAGATGCTTCAGCGCTCGTAGGAGGCAAAACATGGATATCGGAAAACGCATTGGATTGAAATACGGCCTGCCAACCCGCAACGCTTTTGGCGAGGCCCTGCGGGAGATCGGCCGGGAAAATCCGAACCTGGTTGTGATCGACGGCGACGTGGCCAATTCGACCCGTACGGAATACTTCGCCCAGGAGAATCCCGACCGCTTCTTTAACGTGGGCATCGCCGAGAGCAACTTGATTGGGATCGCCAGCGGTCTATCGGCTTCTGGCAAGGACGTGCTGGCTGCCAGCTTTGCCTGCTTCTTGCTGTGCAACGCCTATGACCAGATTCGGATGAGCATTGCCTTTCCTCATCTAAACGTGAAGCTGGTGGGCTCCCACAGCGGGATCAGCATCGGCGAGGATGGTCCCAGCCAGATGGCCATCGAAGATATCGCCCTGGCAAGCTCCTTCCCCAATTTCACGGTACTGGTGCCCGCGGATGAACACTCCACCCGAAAAGCAACCCGGGCGATGTTTGCCATTCAAGGACCCGTTTACCTGCGCACCGGGCGGCCCAAAGTTCCGGTTGTCTACCAGGATGGCCTTGATTTGCAGATCGGCAAAGCAAACCAGCTACGAGCCGGCCTTGACGTTACCATCATCGCCTGCGGCCTGATGGTAGCAGCCGCTCTCGAGGCGGCTCATGACCTCAGCCACGACGGAATCGAAGCCCGTGTGCTCGATATGCACACGATCAAGCCGCTGGATGAAGGGGCGATAGAGACTGC
>DATCIL010000602.1:0-11433 GCA_036507795.1 Anaerolineales bacterium
ATTTTGAGCGCCGCTCGGACGCCGAGCGGGCGGTTCCAGGGCAGTTTGAGCGGGATACCGGCGCCAGAGCTGGGCGCAGTGGTCGTGAAGGCCGCGGTCGAGCGGGCGGGAATTGAGGACCCGGCAGACATCGATGAGGTACTGATGGGCAACGTGGTTTCGGCCGGGCTGGGTCAAAACCCGGCTCGCCAGGCGGCCATATTCGCCGGGCTGCCCGAGAGCGTGGGTGCGACTACAGTCAATAAAGTATGCGGCTCCGGGCTGAAAACGGTGATGCTTGCAGCGCAATCGGTGCGCGCCGGAGATGGGGACCTTTTCGCCGCCGGGGGCATGGAGAGCATGAGCCGGGCGCCATTCCTGGTCGATTCGCGCACGGGTAACCTGCGCTTCGGCCACGCCCAGCTCACGGACGCCCTGCTCCGCGATGGGCTTTGGGATCCGTTCGAGGACTGGAGCATGGGTAACGCCGCCGAGTTTATCGCCGAGGAGTACGAGGTTACTCGCCAGGCAATGGACGAGTTCGCTCTGGCCAGCCACCAAAAAGCGATCGCGGCGATCGACAGTGGGAGGTTTGAGAATGAAATCGTCGCCGTCGAAATTCGGGGCCGCAAGGGTGACGTAACCCTGTTCGATACGGATGAAACCCCGCGGCGAGACACCTCCCTGGAAGCGCTTTCTAAACTCAAACCGGCCTTCCAGGAAAACGGCAAAGTGACCGCCGGCAACGCACCTGGGTTGAACGATGGGGCTGCGGCAGTTGTGGTGGCCTCCCGGGCACAGGCGGCAGCTTTAGGCGCCCAGCCGCTGGCCCGCATCGCCGGCTACGCTCAGGCCGCCGTAGCGCCTAAATACCTTTTTGACGCGCCTTCTCATGCCATCCCGCGGCTGCTGCAGAAAGTCGGCTGGACGCTGCCAGAGGTGGACCTGATCGAAATCAACGAAGCCTTTGCCGCTCAGGTCCTGGCCAACGGTTATGCCTTGATGGACCAGGGTTGGGATTGGGACAAGGTCAACGTAAACGGCGGCGCGATCGCCCTGGGTCATCCCATCGGGGCGAGCGGGGCGCGGGTCCTGACCACCTTGATTTACGCCCTTAAGGATCGGGGGCTGAAGCGGGGGATCGCCTCGCTGTGCCTGGGCGGGGCGGAGGCGGTGGCGATGGCGGTGGTGATCGAATAAGATGGGAGGCGTGCGAGGTGAAGACGTAATTCGTAATGCGTAAAACGTAAGGGGTATTGCATGGTGCGTATTGCGTGTTCTGGAGGAGGATTGATTTCGAAGAGGGTGGCAGATATTTAGATATTTAAGGAGGAATCATGGAAATACATCACATTTTTGTTGTGGGGGCGGGGACGATGGGGAATGGAATCGCGCAGACGGCGGCGGTCTCCGGATACGAGGTGACCATGATGGACGTGGTTGCCGAACAGCTGGAAAGGGGGCAGAAGGCCATCGCCAAATCGGCGGAGAAACTGCAAAGCAAAGGAACGATCAGCGAAGAACAAAAAAACGCCGCGCTGAACATCGCCACGAGCACCGGCCTGGATAGAGTCGCCGAAGCGGACCTGGTCATCGAGGCCGCCAGCGAAAATCCGGATCTCAAGCTCCAAATCTTCAAGGACCTGGATGAGCTGGCACGGCCGGAGGTGATCCTGGCCTCCAACACCTCCTCGATCAGTTTGACCAGGATTGGGGCGGCAACGCGGCGCCCTGATAAGGTCATCGGCATGCACTTCTTCAACCCGGTGCCGCTGATGCGCCTCGTGGAGATCATTCGCGGACTGGCAACCTCGGAGGAGACCACCCAGACGGTGTTGGAGGTGGCCAGGAAGATGGGGAAAGAACCGGTGGAGGCGCAGGACTCCCCGGGATTTATCTCGAACCGCATCTTGTGTCCGATGATCAACGAAGCCATCTTCGCTCTCCAGGAGGGCCTCGGAACAGCAGAGGCTATCGACACGGTGATGAAGCTGGGGATGAGCCACCCGATCGGCCCGCTGGCGCTGTGCGACCTGATCGGCCTCGACGTGGTCCTTGCCGTGATGGAGGTGCTGCACCGGGACCTGGGTGAGGATAAGTACCGGCCCGCTCCGCTGCTGCGCAGGATGGTCAACGGCGGATACCTGGGACGCAAGACTGGAAAAGGGTTTTACGAATACTAAATGGTTAAAACACAAGAAGCCGTCTTTTGACGGCTTCCTGGCGCGCTGCGGCTTCCCGTTATCCTGCGAGGAGGAGGGATGCCGCAGCGCTGTGTAAGCTCGTACTGTCACTCATGATCGGCATCACCTCCTTTTGGATAAGATAGCTATGGAGGTGGATGATCAATCCCTGAGGGAGTTATCATCCGATTGATGCTTAGTATCACATAGAACTTCGCAATTGTCAATGGAGACATAACCAATCCACTTTGAGAACCTTATCTGCGGTTTTCCCTGCACCTGGTCATTATTTTTTTCAATTTATGGACCCCAGGGTTACGGGAATAAAGATGTGGTTACGATAATGGGTCAATTTGTGGTAACGGGCTGATTATTAAAATAATCAGTAAAAATCAGCGGGGCAAACCCTGGGGTCCGAACGTATGGTTGTCGCAAGCATATCATAAACAGCGAGCCGATTTCTAAACGATTCTGTCAGCAGCGGTTAGCAGGGTCAACATATATGTAAGGTGGCTGGAAGTATTGCGTGGAGCGGATTGCGTGTTATAAGGAAGACGGCGATCTTTTTCGACCCGGGATTGACCTTTCGCTGGCGTCTTGATATAATCCAATCAAATCATAAAGCGAATATATAACCTTCGGGGCAGGGTGAGCGGCGGAAAAAACATTCCGCTTAGCAATTCCCGACCGGTGGTGAAAGCCCACGAGCGCTGAGTATCGTACTCGAATAAGCGCAGGATCCGTTGAAACTACGGAGCCGACGGTACAGTCCGGATGAAAGAAGGTTACGGTAAATCACCCAAGGCGGGTGTAGTTCTCCTATGTGTGCCCCGAAAGCCTCCAGGTTTTCGGTTTTTTGTTATCTCGGCACGGGAGAACGCGCAACCTGCCCGGATTCCGCCTACCTGCCCCGAAGTTTCGGGGCAGTTTTGTTTGAGGATCTGATGAACTTGCCAAACATTCAAAAAATGGAGTTAGACCCCTTGCGAGAAGCCAGCACGAGCAGGATCACCCTGCTGGCAGTCTCTCTGGGCCTGGTCGGCCTGGCCTGGTATTTGATCGCACACCTGGGAGATTTCCCGGCGTTTATTCTGCCCACTCCCGGCCTGGTCGCGAGGCGATTCCTGCAGGCATTGAGCGACGGCACGCTCTTGCGCCACAGTGCAATAACCCTGGGAGAGGTTCTGGTAGGCCTGGGCCTGGGAGCGACGACCGCCACCGGTCTAGGTTACCTGCTGGCAAAATCACGTTCCTTTGAACGCTTACTGGCGCCGTTTATCGTAGCCAGCCAGTCCGTGCCCATCGTCGCCATCGCCCCCCTGCTGGTGATCTGGTTTGGACCAGGGCTGATTTCAAAGTTTTTGATCTGCGCTTTGATCGTTTTCTTCCCGGTCCTGGTCAATACGATCGTCGGTTTACGCTCAGTGCCCGAAGAACTGCACGATCTGATGCGCTCCTTGCAAGCCTCGCGCTGGCAGACCTTCCGCTACCTGGAGGTGCCAGCCGCCCTACCGGTTTTCCTGGGCGGGCTGCGCATCGGGGCGACGCTGTCCGTGATCGGGGCGGTCGTGGGCGAATTCGTAGGTGCAGACCGCGGGCTGGGCTTTTTAATTAATGTGGGGCGCGGGCAGTACGATACAGCCCTGGTGTTCGTGGCAGTTTTCACCCTGATCGCCGTGGCACTGAGCCTGTATGGCCTGGTGGTCTGGTTGGAAGGGCGCCTGCTGGACTGGCGCCAACGGCCGGAGCAGCGCGCAATCACACAATAACTGGAGAACCTGGAAAACATGCAGCAAACCCGAACGCTCATCACAACCTTTTTGATGCTGGTCGTGCTCTCCGCCTGCGCTGGGCCACAAACAGGCGCACAGCCCGGGGCAACAGAACCAGCCCTGACTCGCATCCGGCTGCCCATGGGTTTCATCCCTAACGTGCAATATGCACCTTTCTATGCGGCCGTTGATAGAGGCTACTACCGGGACGCCGGGCTCGAGATCGAATTCGACTATAGCTTCGAGACGGACGGTGTGGCCCTGGTGGGGGCCAACGAGCTGCCCTTCGCTCTGGTCTCGGGCGAACAGGTGCTTCTGGCGCGTGCCCAGGAGCTGCCCGTGGTCTTTGTTCTGGGTTGGTGGCAGGATTACCCGGTGGGCATCGCCGCTAAAACCGAAGAAGACATCAAAACGCCGCAAGACCTGGCAGGCAAACGCATCGGACTGCCCGGCACCTTTGGCGCGAGCTATGTTGGGCTGCGGGCGCTGTTGAGCGCCGGAGGGCTGGAGGAGAGCGATGTCACGCTGGATTCCATCGGCTTCAACCAGGTTGAGGCCCTGGTTGCGGGCCAGGATGAGGCGGTGGTCATTTACGTCAACAATGAACCGATCCAACTGCAAGCCCAGGGCTATGAGGTAGACGTCATCCGGGTGGCCGATTACATGCAGCTGGCCTCCAACGGCCTGATCACCAATGCGGCCACCATCGCCGAAAACCCGGACCTGGTGGGGCGCATGGTGCAGGCGACCTTACGAGGCGTTGAGTTCAGTATCGAGAACCCGGACGAGGCGTTCGAGATCAGCAAAAAATTCGTGGAAAATCTGGACCAGGCCGACCAGACGATTCAAAAAAGGGTATTGGCGGCCTCGATCGAATTCTGGAAAGCAGAGCGATTAGGATACTCAGATCCGGAAGCCTGGGCGAACATGCAAAATGTGCTCCTGGAGATGGGACTGCTCACTGAGCCATTGGATTTAGACCAGGCTTTCACGAATGAATTTATCCCGTGAAAATTGGCTGAGTAGATTATGTTGAATACTGGTACGCAAGACTATATTCTTGAAGAAAAAGAGCTCAACGCCAGTGAAGCGGTGCTGGCAGTAGAGGATCTAAGCGTAGTTTTCAGAGACGCCAACGGCAGCCTGCATGCATTGGAGGATTTGTCCTTCTCGGTTAATCCCGAGGAGTTCGTCTGCGTGCTGGGACCTTCAGGCAGTGGAAAGAGCACGCTTCTGAAAGTGTTAGCGGGGTTGCTGGTCCCCTCGAGGGGCAGGGTTTACTACGCCGGGGAGGCGCTGGACGGGCCGCGCAATAACGTCGGCTACGTGTTCCAAAAAGCGAACCTGATGCCCTGGCGCACTGTGATGGAAAACATCACCCTGCCGCTCGAATTGCAGCACATGGCACCACAGGAGGCCCGCGCCAGGGCGCAAGACCTGGTTGAACTGGTAGGATTACAGGGATTTGAAGAAACACTGCCCAGAGACTTATCGGGCGGCATGGCGCAGCGCGTGGCAATCGCACGCGCGCTGGCCCATGATCCGGAGATCCTGCTGCTGGACGAACCGTTTGGATCGCTGGACGCCTTGACGCGCGAACGGATGGGAAGCGAGCTGCTGCGCATCTGGCAAGTGCGACGGAAGACAGTGATCATGGTGACTCATGATATTTCAGAGGCGATTTTCCTGGCAGACCGGGTAATGGTATTAAGTCCCCGGCCAGGAAGAATCAGTTTGAATATGGAAGTCGATTTGCCGCGCCCACGGTTGGATGAAATGCGCTACACGCTGGAATTTGGGGCCATGGCGCGGAGCTTGCGGGAGGCGATTGGGGAGGCGTGAAGATCTAATTCGTAATGCGTAAAACGTAAGATCTGGAATATGAGCGGCTCGTCCCCTGCAAGGGACGAGCCTTTTTTTGTTGCATTGCATGCAAAATTGGTGTAAAGTATAGAAAAAGTTGATTGTGCCTTTCATTACAAAAGAGGAGATGGGGGTGCCAGGGTCCTGACGGGCTGTTTTCAGAACGACTTCGTCCAGTTCAATGCGATTGAGGCAGAAGGAGACAGAAACCATGGAAGAAATTCATCCCGCAGATAATAAAAAGATCCGCGTGCTGGTTGTGGATGACCATGCCGTTGTGCGCCAGGGGCTGCGCGGCTTCCTTGAGCTGCAGGACGATATGGAGGTGGTGGGTGAAGGGAAAAATGGGCTTGAGGCAGTGAATTTGGCCGGACACTTGCAGCCCGATGTCATCCTGTTGGACCTTGTTATGCCGCAGATGGAAGGCGTGGAGGCAACTCGCAAGATCCACGAACGCAGCCCAAACTCACGCGTGCTCATCTTGACCAGCTTTGGCGAAGACGAGAAGGTCTTCCCGGCAATCCGGGCCGGTGCACAGGGCTACTTGCTCAAAGATATTTCTCCGGACGATCTGGTGGAGGCGGTGCGCGCAGCATTCCATGGTAACGTTCAACTCCATCCCGAGGTGGCAAAAAAGTTAATGACAGCGATCGCTCAGAAGGAAGAACCTTCCAGCAGCGGATCGCGCCAGGCTGCTATAAATGAACTGACCACACGAGAGCTTGAGGTTTTACACCTGATCACAGACGGGCTGAACAACCGAGAGATCGCCGAGAAAATGGTCATTAGCGAGAAAACCGTCAAGACTCACGTGAGCAACATCCTCAGCAAGCTGCATGTACATGACCGGACCCAGGCGGCCATCTACGTCCTGAGGCGCGGTATGTTCGCTGATGAAAAGTGATGCACACATTAGGTGTTTCCCTGATCTACGCGGCGATCGTGATCCGGGGGCTCTTTTGGTACAGCCAAGGCCCGTATCTCGGACTGCTGGTGACGATCTTCGCGGTTTATGGGCTGCTGTTCTACGGCGAGTTTATCCTCGAGCAGCGGCGGGGAAAGGACGAGGAAGGGCACTTGAGGTGGGTTCGGGGAGCTTACCTGCTCCTGCAAATGTGCCTGGTCCTGGCAATGCTGGTTATCCCACCGTTGAACGATTTTGGCGCCACGCTCTTCATCCCGCTCAGCCTGCAGGCGGTCTTGTTTTACCAGCGGCGCGTGGGCTTCATGTGGATCGCCACTTTCACGCTGATCATGGCAATCATTCTGGTGAGAGGCGGGGATAAATTTCCAGGGGGCCTGGCGATGGCGCTGTTCTACGGGGGTGTTTGCTTTCTTTCCGGCAGTTATGCCCACCTGATCCGCAGAGCCGAGGATACCCGGCGGGACAACCAGCGCACGTTCAGCGAGCTCCAGGCAGCGCACCGCCAGATTCAGCGCTATGCCGCGCAGCGCGAAGAGCTGGCAGCTGAAAGGGAACGCAACCGCCTGGCGCGTGAATTGCACGATTCGGTCACGCAGACCGTCTTCAGCATGAACCTCACGATCCAGTCGGCGCGCATGTTGCTGGACAAAGACATGAACCGGGTAGACGCCCAGCTCGACCGGCTCCAGGGACTTGCCCGGAGCGCCATGGGCGAAATCCAGATGTTAGTGACGCAGCTGCAGCCGGAGCCAGAGACGGATGAAGGTCTGGTGGCAGCTGTCCAGCGGATGATTGCCGAACGGCGGGCGCACAATGACTTAAGCATTGCACTTGAAGTGACCGGGATGAAAGACCTGCCTGGTCCCATGATTGCCGGTCTGTGCCACATCATCCTGGAGGCGCTCAATAATGTAGCGAAACATGCCGGGACGGGTGAGGCGACTGTCCGGCTGAACATGGCTGCAGATCCAGCCTGGGTGGAGATCGAAGACCAGGGCATTGGGTTTGACCTGCAAAAAGATCACAGCCAGCGGGGACATCTCGGCTTAGCCGGCATGTTTGAGCGGGCGTGTGAGCTGGGCTGGGCCCTGTCCATCGAATCGCGTCCCGGCTGCGGGACGCGCATCCGGGTCATAGAGAGATCTACGCAGAGGTAAGGATGGCCCAAACGCACAAGCCACGTGGCTACCGGGGCGGTTACCTGGTCGGTTTCGTTATCCTGATCATGATCGCTGTAAGGGGGATCAACCTTTATTGGAACCGTCCGAACTTTATTCCATCCGTCCTTTTGCTGGGAACCTTCGGTTTACTTTACCTATCAGAAACAACTTTCTCGGACCGACTGCACTGGTACCGCTTCCTGTATTTCCCCGCGCAGGCCGGCCTGGTATTGGTTCTCAGCAGCCTGCGACCTTTCCTGGATTTATTCAATTTCCTATACATCCTATTGAGTGTGCAGGCAATTCACGCCTTCTCACGCCGGGTGGCGGTTGGTTGGATGGTTTTGTATACGATCATGCTGGCGACCACCATGGTCCTGGGGTCAGGATGGGTGGAGGGTATCGTGCTCAGCCTCTCCTATCTTGCCGGTCTCATTTTTTTGGTTTCGTACGATGTCATATATATGCAAGCGCAGTCTGATCAGGCCGAGAGCCAGGTATTGCTGGCCGAACTGCAGCAGGCCCACCAGAAGCTGCAAGAATATGCGGCCCAGGGCGAAGAGCTGGCCGCGGCGCGCGAACGCAACCGGCTGGCGCGAGAGCTTCACGATTCGGTCAGCCAGGTAATCTTCAGCATAAGCCTGACTGCCAGATCCACTCACCTGCTCTTGGATCGGGATCCAGCACGAGTCCCCGAGCAGCTGGATCGCCTGCAGGAAATGACGGCTGGCGCTCTCGGCCAGCTTCGCTCGCTGATTGCTGAATTACGTCCCCCTCAGAAAATCTGAAGAGACAATCGAGATAGCGACCTGCGCTAGGTCTCAAGTCCTAGGGCTTGAGATGGTGGTATCCAACCCGGGTAGGAACTGAAAAATCGGTCTCCGGCCCCCGGGCAAGTTCAGCCCCGTGCCGGATGCGTACTTGCCATTTAGCGCGTATATTAAGAGCGTAATCTCCCGTCTGTCTTTTAGAGAAAGGATGTTCCAATGACGATCCAGGCGCAGATCAAACCTAAACCCATCTGCAACTTACTTGCTTTTCTTACTCAAGCGGATCCCCAATATGCGCCGATCCTCCAGGTTTCCGCAGAAGACCTGGGATATGAAATCAGTGAAGAGCAACTGGCAAGCGAAATGCGTGCTCATAATACCGGCGAACCTGTGGATCAGGCCATTCTCGAGGTCCATCCGGATGAGTTTGAACCAGTATACCGATGGTTTCTTTCGTAGAGGCCTGTGGCATGCCTGCTATCAGGGTTCTGATTGTGGACGATGTAGATCAAGTCAGGCAAGACTTGCGCACCCTCCTGACGCTGGCCGGGAATATCGAGATTGTGGGTGAGGCTGCCAACGGGCTGGAAGCGGTTTATCAAGTTGGACTCCTCCAGCCAGAGGTGGTCTTAATAGACCTGGAAATGCCGGTCCTAGATGGCTACGAAGCGACATGCCAGATTAAAACCCGTTGTCCTTCCTGCCGGGTTGTCGCCCTGACTGTGCATGGTTACGATGCGGCGCGGCACAAAGCCAGCCAAGCAGGCGTGGATGGTTTTGTCTTAAAGGGTGCACCTGTGGAAACCCTGGTGCAAGCAATATCAGAGAGAAAGGAATAAGACATGGACCCAAAGATTGTTCAAAGAAGATACGACCTGGATTGGCTGCGCGTGCTGGCGTTCTCGGCAGTCTTCTTCTACCACAGCGGCCGCTTCGACGACAGGAGGTGCGACATGAACAAGGGATTGCACAACATCCATCGTGTTCGCGTGCCAGTGGCCTGGATCGCGGGCTTGCTGGTGGCCATGGCGGCCCTCGCCGGCTGTCAGTGGATCCGCCCAGCGAACACCATCCCCGAGCCGGACTACTGGCCGACAGACGGCTGGCAGGCCGCGCCGCCCGAGACGGCCGGCTTCCGTTCCGACAAGATGGCCGAAGGGTTGCTGGCAATCCGCCAGGAGGGCATCCCGATCCACAGCTTGACGATCATCCGTCACGGCCAGGTCGCGGTGGATGCCTACTTTTACCCCTACGACGGATCCACGGTCCACGACATGGCCTCGGTCACGAAGTCGGTGATGACCACCTTGATCGGGATCGCCGCCGATCAGGGCAAGCTCGACCTCGACGATCCGATGGTCTCGTTCTTCCCTGATCGCACCATCGCCAACCTCGACGACCGCAAGCAGCGCATTACCGTGGCGCATCTGGCGAGCATGAGCTCCGGCCTGGAGTGCACCGAGACCAATGAGGCAACACAGCAGGAGATGATGGCCAGCGAGGACTGGGTTCAGTTTGCCCTCGACCTTCCGGTCGCGTGGGAGCCGGGCACGCACTTCGTCTACTGCAATCCGGCCATCCACCTGCTCTCGCCCATCCTGCAGCAGGCCACCGGGATGACGGTCCTCGAATTCGCTAGGGTCAACCTGTTCGAGCCGCTGGGAATCCACGACACCGAGTGGACAGCCGACCCGCAAGGATACAACTACGGTTGGGGCGACCTGTTCCTGAAGCCGCAGGATGCGGCCAAGATCGGCTTCCTCTGGCTGCACCAGGGCAAGTGGGAGGACCGCCAGATCGTCTCAGCGGAGTGGGTTGCCGCGGCTTCCCAGCGCCGGATGACGGGGACCGGCCGCGATGAGGACTACGGCTACGCCTGGTGGATCTCAAATCCGAAGGAGGACGTGGGCTTCGTGCAGGCCGCGGGCACCGGTGGGCAGTTGATCAAAGTCCTCCCTGAGCTAGACCTGATCTTCGTCACCACAGGTGGGGGTTTCGAGGTGGACCAGATCGACCCGTACGTGATTGCCGCCATCGGCGACTTCGAGCAGCCGCTGCCGGCCAACCCAGCCGGAGTGGCCGCTTTGGAAGCTGCGGTCCAGGAAGTTTCCCTGGCGCCATCCCCCTTACCCGCAGCTTCGCTTCCTGAGATCGCCTCCGCGATCTCAGGAAAGACGTATGCGTTCGAGGCCAATCCCCTGCTCGAGCGTTTCCGGCTTGACTTCGCCAGCGAGGCGGAAGCCACCATGGAGTTCAGCGTGTTGGGCGAAGACGCCCCGCGAGTGGTTCAAATAGGACTGGACGGGATCTACCGGACCGCCCCCGACGGCGCTCTGCCGGGCCTGGGCCGCGGATATTGGGAAGACGACACGACGTTCGTAGTCGACTACAGCACGCTCCCCAGCCTGGAGCATTTCAACTTCCGGCTGACCTTCGACGGTAAACGGGTCGTGTTGGACATCGCGGAGCGCATCTACGGGATGAGTGCAACCCTGGAGGGTTTCGCCCAGGAGCCGTAAGCATTGTTCGGATAAAGACGAAATAAGGAGCAAAACCATGAACACAAAATACCTCTTGGCAGCCAGCCTGGCGGGCGGCCTGATCAGCACCGTGCTGGCCAACACCCCGTACATCAACCTGATCAACCTGCTGGTCTGTGCGGGCTTCTGGATCGGGCCGATCGTGGCGGTCTGGCTCTACCGGCGCCTGGGCGGCACGCTGACGCTCGGCCAGGCGGTGGTAACCGGCATGCTGGCCGGCGCGTGGCACGGGCTCTTCGGC
>DATCIL010000603.1:0-22404 GCA_036507795.1 Anaerolineales bacterium
AGAGCTTTATGAAGCGGGGGAAGCGCCCAGTTTTGCGCCTGGATCCCCAGATTGTCGTGAGTTTTCGTTTACGGCCGGTCAAAGTTACCGCGTGTGCTACGCATTTCGCGACTTTTTTGAGGCGCATGGCGGTCTCGCTCAATTTGGTTATCCGATCTCAAATTTCGAGATTCACCACCGGCGAGTTGTTCAGTATTTTCAAAACGCACGGTTCGAGTGGCATCCCGAACTTCCCAGGGATCAGCACGTCCTTCTAGGCGATCTTGGACTGGAATATTTCAACTCAAACCAGGAAGATCCAGCACTTCTCTCGCCTCAGATCAATAACAACCTGCCCAGGATAATTTTATCTTTGAAGGTGAACGCCTTCGTAGATCAGGCCGTTATGCCATTACGCGGAGAGCAGACGCTTTACGTAATCGTCCAGGATCAGCACCTTCAGCCAATCAGCGGTGCGAATGTGGATTTCACCTTGGTCATGCCTTCTGGAAACGCCAGCCAATTCTATATGCCTGCCACCAATGAGCACGGTGTAACAAAGATGGGGTTTAGAGTCGATGCACGCTCTCATGGTTTAGCCGAAATCTTGGTGGATGTAGAATTTGACGACCTGCAGGCTGAGACAGGCAGCTCTTTCCGCATCTGGTGGTGAGCCAGAAGAATGGAGATTGGATCACCAAACTAAATAGTACTTATTTTAGTGAACCGGATGGTTTACCCTTGATTTTAGCTAAAAGTCGTTGATAATTTTCTTTGCGGACCGGTTCTAAAGCCAGGATGCTCTCAACCACCTGAGCAGCTCCTTGGCGATCACCAGCCTTCAAAAATCTCTCCCCCACGCTATCTAAATGGCGAATAGCCTCCTCAACTCTGCCCATCTGGCCGTATAACCCGGCCAGATATTGTTGAATCGAGGTTTGTCCTGGATTTTCCGCCACCAGATTTTCCAGAAAGGCCAGCGCCTCTTCTGTTCTACCCTTTTCCTGTAAATCAGTAATATAGGCCTCTAGTGCTACCATGGCCTGATGACCTTGACCCAGGCGGAAATTCAACTCGACCAATCCTGCTTGAGCTTTCTGGTCGTCAGGCCGGAATTTACAAATCTGTTCGTAGATTTGCAGCGCCTGTCGCCAATCCAGGCTTTGCAGGTCGATATCCGCGATCTGGTGCAGAATCGGCACTTTGAAGGCGCTCTCAACACCCGATTTCTGCGCCAGGCGAAGCGCCTCTAGATAAGTTTCGCGCGCCCGGTTCAGATCGGCTAAATTGTAGTAAACCTCCGCCAAAGCAATGTATTCCTTGATTGCATCTTCCGTTTTCCCCCTTGCCAGGAGCTGGTCGATCAATCTTTTTCGCGCCCTCAAGTCCATTGGCGCCAAACGAATAACGCGCCGCAGCAGTTCAACCGCGCGCGTCGGTTCACCTCGAGCACTGTAAGTTTGAGCAACCATAGAATACTTGCTGATGGCTTCAGACAAATGATCCTGTTGGAGAAGCAAATCACCGATATAAACGTGGAGAGGCAAATACGTTGGGGCATGTTGAAGGGCATAAAAGGCCTCTTCCATTGCCGACCGGATATAGCCCGACCTGGCCAGTTTATGAATCATGGATATTGACTCAATAACCCGGCTACTGCGCGCCTCAGTGAGCATCTCTCCCAGTGGCTTGGGCGGGCCACCGTCGATCTCTCCGGGGAGATCCTCACGTGCTTGAGCCAGATAGTTTCGCCAGCCTGGACGCAACAGGAGACCTTCGATATTGTCGCATAATTTTTCTTTCGTTGCCGGGTCTTGCTGGCGAGATTCTGCTTCTATCAAGGGCTCATAGATCTGCAGTAAATCGTCAACATGTTCCTGAGCCACCACGGAGGCGTCGGCCAATTTTAAGGCCTCCAGATAATGGATGGTCGCTTCCTGCAGACGACCCATCTTGCGCAAGATGCGTCCCATCAGGAGCCTTGCTCCGAGGGCAAAATCATCATGATTGACGGCTTGCTGCAGGAAACGCTGCGCGCTCTCCAGGCGTTCTCCTTCCGCCCTCAATAAACCAAGATCGAAGAAAGCGGCAGGGTGTTCCAGGCCCGCTTCAGTAGCCCGTTCCAATTCTTCGGCTGCTTGCTCCTTTTCACTGCGGGTCTGCAAGTCGACAGCCTGGCTCACGTGGAGCATAATTTTTGTCTGGTCCGCCTGTTTCGAAAATAGCACTTCAGGGGCACCCCGGATCATTGATTGAAGGCCTCTGCTGGCAGCAGGTGCTCTTCCTGGGGCATCATCCGCTCCCTCAAAAATTATTCCAGCCAGGACTGCCAACGCTTTCTGCCGTGCTTCTGCGATCGGATCCAGCTCCTGACCCGCAACCTCCTGCGATACTTCAGAACTCTGCAATGGACGTATGTGCCCTGCATTAGCCGCCTCAGCGCTAATTTTTGACCGGGAAAGTCTGGGAAGCGGTTTGGCCTCACGCAATATCATAAGAGCGTGCTGCGCTTCCTTGCTATCTGGTAGGATCTGCAGTGCACGGTTAACAGATTGGATGGCTTTCTCCAGATCACCAGCCTGCTGCAGCAGGCTGGCCAGCGCTAAATACTCCGCCACAGCCTGCTCCTTAAGACCCATTTTTTCATAAATTAGAGCCAGTCGCGTATGTGCAGGGATATAACCGGGTCTCACGCGAGTTATTCGAGTTAAATTTTCAATTGCTTTATCTGGATCATGCCGTTTCAGATACAAATCAGCCGCGCGCTGTGATACGGCCGGTATATATTCGAAGTCACCGATAAGTTCAAATAGCTCGGCGACCTTTTGTAGTGGGAGAGGATCAGCCGGAGAAGCCTTCGCTGCCTGTTGATAAACTTTTAGTGCTTCGCGGTGCTCTCCCAATTCGTACAACGCAAGACCCAAATTAATGAGCGCTTTAGGATGATCATGAATCACCTTCAAGGCCTGGCGGTAGTATTCGGCAGCTCGACTCCAATCCTGATCCCAGGCCGCCGAATGCCCTATATTCATGGCTTGTTGAAACGCTTCCTCGCGTCCGGTCATAAACCACTCCCCAGCCGTCAGAAATCTGGCCCTAAAATGTCATTCAGATAGGTTCCATCTCATACCAGTTCGGGCCACAGCGCGCCTCTGTTTTCAACGGGACGTCCAGTGAATAGGCCTTCTGCATCACTTCCCGAACCAACGAGGCAGTTTTTTGCAACTCTTCAATTGGACATTCGAGCACAAGCTCGTCATGCACCTGGAGTAGCATTTTTGCCGACAACCCTGCCGCCCGAAGCGTTTGCGGAACCCGCAGCATGGCGACTTTCATTATATCAGCGGCAGTACCCTGTATCGGAGCATTGATTGCCTCACGCTCCTCCCGCATGCGGATATTCCGGTTGCTTTGTGTTTTTAAGCCGGGGAAATAACGCCGCCGGCCCAAGAGCGTCTCAACATAACCCTGCTCTGCCGCCTGGCGGCGCATACCATCGAGATAGCGTTTGACTCCCGGAAACTGTTGAAAGTAAGCCTCAACAAAGTCCTCAGCTTCGGCGAGAGTAAGACCCGTATATTGCGTAAGACCGTATGGACTCATCCCATAAATCAATCCAAAATTGATCCCTTTAGCATTCCGGCGCTGTTCCCGATCCACAGATTCAATCGGGACGCCGTAAATGGCCGCCGCCGTGGCAGCATGAATATCATTCCCGGCGCGGAAAGCATCCAACATCGCCTTATCCTGGGCCATATGCGCCACGATTCGAAGCTCCACCTGAGAATAATCGACGGAGAGCAACTGATAGCCAGCATCGGCGACAAACGCACGGCGTACCTGGCGCCCAACTTCCGTCCGAATTGGAATGTTCTGCAAGTTAGGATCCGAGGAAGCTATCCGTCCGGTTACAGAGCCAATTTGATTATAAGAAGTGTGTACCCGGCCGGTCTTAGGGTTGACCTGCGCTGGTAGGGCATCTACATAGGTGGATTTGAGCTTGGCCAGCTCACGATACTCAAGCACCCAATCAATCACGGGATGCATCCCTTTGAGTGCTTCCAGGACTTCGGCGGCCGTGGAATAAAAGCCAGAAGCCGTCCGCCGTGTCCGATCAGGCGGCTTAAGCCCCAATTGGCCAAACAAGGCTTCGGAAAGTTGTTGCGGGGAATTCAGATTAAACGTGGCGCCACAGGCATCGAATATCTGCCTCTCAATTTCCATCAGGCGCTTATCCAATATCCGCGACATTTCCCTGAGGTGGTCGCTATCCAGCGCGATACCCGCCGCCTCCATATCCGCCAGAACCGAGACGAGCGGCATTTCGACTTCCTCAAACAAACGGATTGCCTGGCGCTCCTCCAGCTCCTCCTGGAGCTGAGGCATCAAGCGCAAGATGATTTCGGCATCATCTGCAGCATATGCAGCGGCAGCCGGGATTGGCACCTCGGCCATGCTGATCTGGGATTTACCCTTGCCAATCAGTTCCTCAATTTCGGTCATTTTTACGCCCAATCGCACCCAGGCCAGATTTTTCAGGCCAAGGTTGCGGCTGGTTGGATTGATCAGCCACTCGGCGATCATCGTATCAAATGCGAGACCAGCCATGCACAGTCCATGGCGCGCCAGGACAACAAAGTCGTACTTCAGATTGTGACCGGCTTTTGGAATACTTGGGTTCGTTAGCGGATCACGCAGCGCTTCTCTTACGGTCTGCCAGGGCAATTGATCATCGGAATTGCCCGAATGACCGACGGGAATGTAATACGAACGTCCTTCCTGGATCGAGAGCGATATCCCCACGAGTTCGGCTAACATCTGGTCCGTGGAAGTTGTCTCCGTATCGACGGCAATCACTCGGGCGCCTTTCAACCTGGAAACCAGTTCGTCGAGGATTTGAGGAGTATTTACAATATGAACGTGAATCTGGCCCTCGACCCGGGGGATCTCGCTGGTCTTTTCCGCTGTGGCGAAAAGCGATAACTGGCGGTTATCTTTAGAAAGGCTCTTCCCATAAATTTCCGTCAAATTTGTCAGCCGGCTGAACAGCGAGCGAAATTCCAGCTCTCTGAATTGACCTTCCACCTTTTTTGGATCAAATCGGTCAGACCGAGCTTTTTCCAAATCTAAAGGCACGTCAAGATCCGTAACGATCCTGGAAAGGGTTTGGCTCAGGTATGCATCCTGGCGGCCTTCTTCCAGCTTCTTGCGCAATCCAGGGGTCAGGTCATCCAAATGGGCAAATATTTCGTCCAGCGTCCCATATTGCTGGATTAACGAAGCCGCGGTTTTATCGCCAATTCCGGCTACACCCGGGATATTGTCAGATTTATCTCCCACAAGTGCTTTGAAATCCACAAACTGGTCGGGGCGCACGCCATAATCTTCGACAACATCTTCGGGGAGATAATCCTTGGATTCTGCAAGCGACCGGCCTCCCGGCAAGCTGACGATGATGCGGTTATCGACGAGCTGCAGAAGATCTCGATCTCCAGTGATAATCTTGACCCCTAAACCTGCCCGCTCTACTAATTGCTTGGCTACACTTCCCAGGACATCATCAGCCTCATAACCTTCCATCTCTAAACGAGGAATGTTAAAGGCATCAAGGAGATCTCTCACCCGGGCAATTTGGATGGAGAGATCATCGGGCATTTTCTCCCGGGTGGCTTTATACTCTGGATAAATATCATCGCGAAAGGTTTTTCCAGTATCAAAGACCACCACCAGGTAATCTGGGCGCTCTTGCTCCAGGATGCGCAATAAAACGCTGGCAAAGCCGTATACGCCAGCGGTCGGTTCACCCGAACTTGTCATCCAGCGACTTGCGCCGCTTCCGCCCGCCGTCAGGGCATAATACGTGCGATAAGCCAGCGCATGTCCATCTATTAAATACAATGTTGGCGGCATGTTATTTGGGCCCTATTACCTGTTAAATGATACAAGAGTGTATCACGGGCTGGCGGCGCCTGCAAGTCTCCACCACCTGCAACACTGACAGCCCTGCAAGAGACTGTTGACAATACCAATTGATCATGATATTTTTCACACTAGTATGGTCAAGCTGCTGCGGGTATGCAATCATTTCCTGATAATCCTCATTCTCCTCAGCCTGACCGGGGGGAGAAAAGCACCCGCCTATGCCCAGGAAGAAGAGCCCAGAGAACGCCAGACCACCATCGTTGTTTCTACCACCGAATACGAATGGTGGCTTGTCCGCTGGGCAGGCAACCACGTGATTTGTCAAATCTTTTTGGATCACGAAGGTCTGCCGGGTGGAGAGGAAATCTTTGACCAATGCGGAAGCGAAATTTTTGAAGAGTGGGAGGGGACAGAGCCCTGTAAGGAGGTAGACGAAAAGCGCCGCGATCTCGGCGAATGTGAAGGAGTATACCTTCTTTTTATCGGTACCCAGTCGGGCGAGCGGGAGGTCGTGGTGGATCTGCCGCCGCCAACCGTCTTTGTCAACCTGGCCGGATGCGAGTTGGAACCGCCGGCGAACATTTGCGAGCAGCTGCCCGTCCTCGTTCTAACGGCAGAAGAGCCCCTTCCCAACGAACAGATCACAGACATCCAGGCAGTCATCGACGGAAGGACTGTCACCTGCGAAGGGGCTACTTGCGAGATTCCCCTCCAGCCGACCCCTTTCCAGGGTGTGGCCATAGAATTTTGGGCAAACTCCAGCTTCGGGGATTCGAGCGAGCACTTCACTGCGCGGGTAAGAGTTCTCGACACGGGCGTATCCCGAGATCGGGTACGCCGAGGCTGGTTCGTCGATGTGTTGAGTTCGCAATGGCTGGGACCACAGGTTGAGAGCTGTGCCAAAATCTGGGATGCATTCCCTCCCATTGGCGATCCACCCCTCTGGCTCTCGACGCCAGCCACCGAAGAACTGTTGGCTACCGGCAGACCGTACCATTATCTGGCGGGAAGGCTAATTGCCAACGGCTTAGTGAGCGCGGGGGATTGTCCCGGAGCCGGTCTGCTGCCCAATGGCTATGCCAACGCCTGTGGCCTCGACGAAGCCAGACCCATGGTCGATCTTTGGCAAAATCAATTTGACCCGCGGATATTTCAGGTCGCGCAAGAAACGGGCATACCGGCCCAACTATTGAAAAGCCTGTTCGCGCAGGAAAGCCAGTTTTGGCCGGGGGTCTTTCGCGTGGCACGTGAATTCGGCTTAGGCCAAATGACCGATCAAGGCGCAGATACAGTATTGCTGTGGAATCAATCGTTCTTTAATCAATTCTGCCCTCTGGTGCTGGATGGAAGCGTTTGCGAGCGCGGTTATTTGAGGTTGCAGGAACCAGAACGCGCCATTCTGCGCGGCGCGCTGGCAGTAGATGTCAACGCCGATTGTGCAGAGTGCCCCAGTGGGATCGATTTATCGGAAGCCGAATTCAGTATTATGGTTTTTGCGCAAACTCTGTTAGCAAACTGCTCCCAAGTGAGCCGGACTGTATTTAACGCCACCGAAAATTCACCGGGACGCGTATCAACCTACGAAGATTTATGGTTATTTACGGTGGCAAACTATCATGCCGGACCAGGTTGCCTGGCGTTCGCAATTCACACCACGCAGCAACGAAGAGAGGCACTGGATTGGGAACATGTATCTACCCACTTCACGGCTGCATGCCAGGGGGCAGTAAACTACGTCGAACTGGTCGCTAAATAGGGCTACTGCAGGCCACGGGTCAATTCCAAGAATTCTTGCCACTCTTCTTCAAAAAAGTGCAGCGTAACGTTATTGAGCTCGAGATGGTAAGTGGTTTCTCCATCCGGTTCCTCAGCGCGCCAGGCCAGGTAATTATCCGTCTCGGCAATCGTTTCGGTCTCGACGTTTGGATCTTCATTAGTCATATTTCTTTACTCCTTACTCCGTTTTAGGGCGGAGGCAGAACAAACCACGGACTTACAAATCCACCCTGGTAGCGCACCTCGAAGTGCAGATGGGGACCAGTAGATCGACCGGTGCTGCCGGATAGACCGATATACTGTCCTTGAGAAACGCTGGCGCCACAGCCTGCTCCGACCGAGTTCATGTGGGCATACAGAGTTTGATAGCCGTTGCCATGGTCGATCATCACCATGTTACCATAGCCGCCAAAAGCTGGACCAGCAAAAACAACCACGCCGCTATCCGCAGCATAGATCGCGGCCCCTTCTCCGGCGGCGATATCGATTGCCAGATGACCCGACCAGTAGTCGTTTCCGGAAAGATAATGATTGGCAGCCGGCCACACAAAAGTGCCAGTGCCGTAGGCGCCTTCATAACTACCAGAACAGGCTCCAGCACCGTACAAAGATGTCGATACGCCTGCTCTACCGCGCGGAATTGTGGGAACGATCCACTGGCGAAACTCCCGGTGACCGCCTGGTACCATCACAAACTGACCGGCTTCGAGCTCAGGTTCAGTCAGATCGAGTTGGTTGCCCGGCCAATTGAGGATATCTTCCGACTCGGCCTCAAAACGAGCCGCAACACCTTCGAGCGTATCGCCTTCCTGCCATTCATATAAGACACCGTCTACAGGCGGGATTTTCAATTGCATATCCAAAGAAAGGAAATCAGGATTATCGTTCAGCAAATCATAATTTGCCCAGAGCACCGTCTCGGGTTTAATGTTAAAGGCTTGAGCGATACCAAATATCGAGTCCCCGGTCGTAACGTTATAGTCTTTGACTTCCTGGCGTGGTCGGTTTGGGATTATGGTGTGAAGGGAAGCGCGCCGGAACACAGATACGACCGGCGCGACTTCTATGATGGAGGGTAAGGATACGGAAAGGCTATTTGATTCGCCGGGCGTAGCCAGGGATGATTGAGCGGCTGCCAATGCCTGGCCCGGAAAAGTGGAGGGCGCCTGCCAACTTCGCCAACCCAGGTAGGCGGCGAAGGCCAGTGCAGCGATGGCAAGACACCAGGATCCCCAATATTGCCAGCGCTCCCCCCGAGAAGGCGCTGGTGCGGGGCTTTCACTCACAATTCAGCCTCGTGGAGAGTCTCCAGGAATTCTAAATTGTTTTCAGTACGGCTTAGCCGCCGCAGGATCGCTTCCGTCGCAGTAGCGGCATCCATACCAGCGCCGTGCGGCGGTGCAGTGATCAGTTGATCGAACATGCGGCGCATTAGCCAGACGCGCGGCGTAATGTCCGGCCCGAGCAGCAGTTCCTCACGGCGAGTTGAGGAGCGCTCTATATCAATGGCAGGAAAGATGCGGCGCTCTTGCAGCTTGCGCGAAAGATGCAGCTCCATGTTGCCGGTGCCTTTGAATTCCTCATAGACCACATCGTCCATGCGAGAGCCGGTGTCAATCAGGCAGGTGGCAATAATTGTCAGGGACCCCCCTTCTTCGATGTTGCGGGCCGCACCAAAGAAACGTTTGGGAGGATATAAAGCGGAGGGATCAATACCACCAGATAACGTCCGGCCAGATGGTGTTACCACCAGGTTATAGGCTCGAGCCAGGCGCGTGATCGAATCCATTAAGATGACGACATCTCGACCCACCTCGACCAGACGCTTGGCCCGCTCCAAAGCCATCTCGGCCACACGTACATGCGAGGTAACCGGCTCATCAAACGTGGAGGCGATCACTTCAGCGTCTACTGAACGGTCCATATCGGTAACCTCTTCAGGACGCTCACCGATCAAGGCGACCATCAAATGGATATCTGGATTTTTTGTTGAAATTGAATTGGCCAGCTCTTTGAGTATCGTCGTCTTACCCGCTTTCGGTGGTGAAACGATCAGGCCTCGCTGCCCGCGGCCAATCGGGGTAACTAAATTGATTAACCGAGTGGCCAGTGTATGGCGATCAGTCTCAAGGTCAAAGCGTTCATCCGGAAATATCGGGGTTAACGATTCAAAGACCGGTCGCCGTTTCGCCTCATCGGGAGGCAACCCGTTGACGCTTTCAACCTTGAGCAGGCCATAATGACGCTCGGAATCTCGGGGCGGGCGAACGTGACCGATAACAAGATCGCCATTCCTAAGGTTGTAACGCCGAATTTGTGACTGGGAAACATAGACGTCATAAGGTCCTGGCTGATAATGACCAGAACGCAAAAATCCGATACCCTCGCTCATAATCTCAAGGATACCGCCGCGCAGTTCCAGGCCCTCGCGTTCCGCCTCTGCCTGCTTGATGCGCATAATAAGGTCTTCTTTCTTCAGTCGATTGGCATTTTCGACGTTCAGTTCACGGGCCATTTGCCGCAATGTTGATAGGGATGCACTTTCTAATTCAGCAACTCTCATAATTGGAAACTCTTTTTCTAAACCTTTTTGAAATTAATTGGATTACGATGATTGATAGGAAAATCGCCAGTTACCTGCAAGTGCGCGTGGAGCTGGTCTCTTACGCTGGCAATACAATTTGGATCAATCGGCAAAAATAAGGATAAGCGCGCTGGGGGGAGCAATTAGCTGGTATGGAATGGTTCGGGGGTAAGGTATGGACGCAAAATGGGGAGGATCACCCGTATTATAGCATGCAAAACCTCAAGCTGCAAGTCCAATACCTTTTCAAGACCTAAAAAAATGTAAATTCCACAAATCTTAATAAAAATGCAACTCCAGCTTAACCTCTCCCCACTTTACTTGTAGATTTTGTAAGTTTATAATATTATTATCTCAATGATTTGGGCAAAGTCGGGTTGCAGCCAGCAAACCCGAATTTGCAACGGGGAGTAGCCTTTGCGGGCGGTTAAAGGAGGTGTTCTGAGAAGATTTACCACAGTTTGCCGAATCCGGACCCATGCCTCATTTTACCAGGAATTCTCAAGGAGTCTCAACATGAAGAAAACTTCCGCTCTTATTGCCATTGCCGCGTTGGCACTTGCACTGATCCTCGTCACCGTCGTTTCGGCCCAGAGCAAATTAGTTAGATTTGAGATCATCAATAGAACGGATCAAAATGTAGCCCTGTCCCTGATCGGCGAGAGTGGCGCATTTTATCTCCCGGTCGCACCAGGTACTTCGCGGGTGTTTACTCTCGAAAGGGAAGTATACGAACACACAACTTTCGCATGTGGCAAGTCCCAAACAGGGACGGTAGACCTTGCCACCCAGCTTCGCCTGGCATTCCCGAGCTGTTTCGGAGACCTGCCTAACGCTGGCGAGCCGACGCTGGAGAAAGTAAAGCTAAACGGAGAGACCAAAGCCGAGTTATATCGATATCACCTCAACCTGGATGAGTAGATAATTCGTTTAACAGATTTGGAATTGCAGGCTTTCGGGATGCTGGCGCTTACCCGAAAGCCTTTTTTGCTTTACCGCGGAATTATGGCTGCCTCACCGGTGGTATAATCGCGATGGGTTATAACCGGACAAGGGGGGCATGCAAAGTCCGACCTTGTCCTGATGAAACCCAGGTGCACATAAACTTTACGCTAAATTTTGGTTGTAGGTAATAAGAAAAGCATGTTGGAAAAAATCGCCCGAATTGAAGAACGGTATGAAGAGCTGAACCAATTGCTAATGGAGGTCGGCGACGACTACCAGCGAGCCGCCGAACTGGGTATAGAACGCGCCGAACTTGAACCGCTTATCGAGAAGGCGCGCGACTACCGGCAGGCTCTCAACCGGCTTGAAGATGCGCGGACATTCGCAGAAAGCGAAGATCTTGAGATGCGCGAGCTGGCAGAGGCTGAGATCGCCGAGCTTGAACCCAAGATCGAATCTCTGGAGAAAGAAATCAAAACCCTTTTGCTGCCGCAAGACCCTCGTGACACACGCAATGTGATCATGGAAATTCGGGCGGGTACGGGCGGCGATGAAGCCGCTGTGTTCGCTGCCGACCTTTTTCGAATGTATAGTCGCCACGCTGAGCGAAAAGGCTGGGATGTAGAGATCCTCTCCTCCAACGAAATTGGGATCGGTGGGTTCAAGGAAATTGTTTTCATGATCAAAGGGCGCGGCGCTTATTCCCGGCTGAAATATGAGTCCGGCGTTCATCGCGTCCAGCGCGTTCCGGTAACCGAATCTCAAGGTCGCATCCACACATCTACGGCCACAGTCGCGGTTCTGGCAGAGGTCGACGAGGTAGAAATCCATATTCCGGAGAGCGAGATACGTATGGATGTTTACAAATCTGCCGGCGCTGGCGGGCAGAGCGTACAGAAAAACTCCACAGCGGTTCGCCTTACTCACTTGCCAACCGGCATCGTGGTCCAATGCCAGGATGAACGCTCACAACTTCAGAACCGGACCCGGGCGATGAGCATCTTGCGAGCGCGGCTTTATGAAATTGAAGAAGAAAAGCGGCGGGCAGAGATTGATCAAGCGCGCCGTTCCCAGGTCGGAACCGGTGAACGCTCGGAGAAAATTCGCACCTACAATTTCCCTCAATCCAGGGTTACCGATCATCGCATCAACATGTCTTCCTTCAATTTACCCGCTGTCCTGGAAGGGGAGATCGAAGAATTCATCGACGAACTGGGGACGCGAGATGAAGCTGAGCGGCTGGCTGCGATAGGCATGGAGGGATAAAGATTATTAAAGAGGTTCTGGCTGACCTCTACGACCGTTTTGCCGTTGTAAGCGAAACCCCGAAGCTGGATGCTCAACTGCTCCTTGGACATGTGTTGGACCGGCCGCGATCCTGGATACTGGCTCATCCAGAAGCAAACCTTACCATAGAGCATCGGGACAGGCTGGAAAGGCTGGCGCAAGATCTAACACGCGGGGTTCCATTACCCTACCTTCTGGGTCATTGGGAGTTCTTCGGACTCGACTTTTTGGTAACCCCTGACACTCTGATCCCCAGACCGGAAACCGAAACTCTCGTCGAATATGCGCTGGACTGGCTCAGGGAACATCCGAACTGCCGCTCTGCCGCCGATGTGGGCACGGGGACAGGATGCATCGCAATTACGTTGGCCACGAAAATACCCGATCTCCGCTTCGTCTGCCACGATATCTCCTTTCCAGCCCTGAAAATAGCTGGTCAAAATGCACGCAAGCACCGTGTAGAAGGGCGAATTGAGTTTGTGCAGACAGATCTGTTGAGCTGTACTCGCACGACTTTCGATCTTATTTGCGCTAACCTTCCTTACATCCCAACCCAAAAGCTGCTTGAACTTGAGATTTATGGAAGAGAGCCCAGCCTGGCCCTTGATGGCGGTTTAGACGGGCTGGACTTGATCCGGAATATGCTGCAAGAATCCAGGCCGCGCTTATCCGACGGTGGTCTCCTGCTGCTCGAAATTGAAGCTGGGCAAGGTGCAGCCGTTTTATCCCTGGCCCAAAATACTTTCCAAGATGGCCGGGTGCATTTACAATCTGATCTGGCAGGCAGGGACCGGCTGCTCGCAATCGAAATGAAATCATGACAGATAGGTGCCCTGCAACCTGACCCGCTATCGTAGCCTCGATCTCCATGTTCATCTTCCTCACGAAGTTTTTACCGCTGATTGTTTACCCGCTCGGTTTGATCTTCATCCTCCTCTTTGCAGCGTTCTTTGTTTACCGGCGACCCAGGTGGCTACGGCTGTTCCTGATCCTGTCCATATTCATCCTTTGGCTGAGCAGCAACCGCTGGACGGCCCTGAGCCTGGCCCGCTCTCTGGAGTGGCGCTATTTACCGCCCAATCCATTGCCACAAGCCGAAGCCATCGTCATCCTGGGCGGTGGAACTGATCCAGTGGAATATCCGCGGTCCACGGTTGAAGCAAATGGCGCGGTCGACCGGGTGTTATATGGCGCCCACTTATACCAGCAAGGCGCATCCTCGCACATCCTGGTGACCGGTGGACGGATAGATTGGATGGGAACGGGTTCCACCCCCGCCGAAGAGATGACCGTACTGCTGCAAAAGCTGGGGATACCCGACGAGGCAATCTGGTTGGAGTCCGAATCGCGAAACACCTATGAGAACGCTTTATACAGCCAGCGTTTTCTCCAAGAAAAAAAGATCAGCCGGATCATCCTGGTCACCTCGGCTCTGCACATGCCCCGCTCCGTGGAACTCTTTGAGAGCCAGGGGTTTGAGGTCATCCCGGCCCCCACCGATTTCAGCGTGACATTTGAGGATTGGGAAAGGCTCAAAAGTGCCAGCCCGCCAGTCCAACTCCTCAACCTTTTTCCCAGCGCAGACAATCTCTCGTCTGTCACGACAGCTTTGAAAGAATACCTGGGTATGCTGTTTTATCAATTGCAAGGCGTGACCTGAGGACATCAGCCATGATTTCACCTTTGGAAGAAAAAAATATCCTTCTCGCGATTACCGGATCGATCGCGGCTTATAAGTCTGCGGACCTGGCTTCAAAGCTGTCGCAGGCCGGTGCTCTGGTAGACGTCATCCTGACGCAGTCTGCCCTGGAGTTCGTCAGCCCCCTGACTTTCCAGTCGGTCACTGGCCGGGGCGTATATTCAGACAAGGACTTGTGGGGAATGGAAGGACACGTCCTGCACATCGGATTGGCCAAACGAGCCGATATCCTGGTGATCGCGCCGGCGACGGCTAATACTTTAGCGAGGCTGGCTCATGGCATTGCCGATAACCTGTTAACGGTGACCGCCCTGGCCGCTGATTGTCCCCTTGTGATCGCTCCCGCAATGGACGGCGGCATGTTACAGCATCCAGCCACCCAAACCAACCTGAACACGCTGCGCGCACGTGGCGCAATCATTATAGGTCCGGCGGAAGGACGCCTGGCTTCCGGCATGGTGGGAAAAGGGCGAATGGCGGAACCGGCCGAGCTGTTGGGGCAGATCCGCCTGGCCCTGTCAAGAAATGGCCCACTGAAGGGAGGCAAAGTTGTGGTCACCGCGGGCGGCACCCAGGAACCAATCGATCCAGTTCGCTTTATCGCTAACCGTTCCTCGGGGAAACAAGGATTCGCCTTAGCTCAGGCCGCTCTTGATTATGGCGCGGAAGTAACCTTAATTGCCGCACCGACCCACCTGACAACGCCATCAGGAGCGCACAGGGTTGATATCACCACTGCCGAGGAAATGAAGAAGGCTGTGCTCAAAGAAATACCTGGCGCGGTCGCGCTCCTGATGGCTGCAGCAGTAGCTGACTTCCGACCGGCGGGACCGCCTGAACAGAAACTAAAACGCAAACATGGCATACCCAGAGTTCAGTTGGAAGAAACCCCGGATATACTGGCTGAAGTGGCCAATCTCAAGAGACAGGGGAAATTCAAAGGTATCACCGTGGGTTTTGCCGCCGAGAGTCAGGATTTGCTGAAAAATGCCCGTGAAAAATTAGAAACAAAAGATTTGGACCTGATCGCAGCAAATGACATCACTGCACAAGACGCAGGTTTTGCTGTGGATACCAACCGGGTCACCCTACTCGATGCAGAAGGAGGGCAGTGGGAACTTCCATTGATGACGAAAGCGGAAGTAGCCCACCAAGTTCTCGACCGCATAGTGGAATTATTGAGGTAAAATAGCAAAAGTGGAATTTTTGTTCTAGCGCGGTAAGGAAGGTAGCCATGGTGAAGACCTCGTCCGCCCGGTTGAACGTTATGCTCCTGATCATTCTTCTGGGAATATTGTTCCTGATCACCGGAAGCCTGCATCCAGCATCTGCAGACGGAGGCGGTTTTCCGACCGCCACCCTGACTCCCTCCATTACACCTTCTCCAACCATTATCCCAACTGCAACCCCTACCATCGCCCCCACGCTGACCCCAACGGTCACTCCCTTTCCTCTGCAGCCAGAGTTGCAAGAACAGCTCCTGGAACCCAGCCCCACACCGGTTCCTGCACGACCGAGCGCAGGCATCCTTTGTTGGCCAATCGCTGTCGTATTGGTCCTGCTCGTCATTATTCTTTCGACCTGGCTGTTCAGCCGCCGCGGATCACCTTTCAGATAAGTTCATCGTTGACCAGACAGAAAACGTGGACTTCCCGCGGTCCATGCACGCCTAAGGTCAAGGTCATTTCGATATCAGAGGTGCGGGAAGGTCCGGTGATCAAGGCCACAGAAGCCGCTTCACGAACATTTTTTAGATTCAGAACCTGGGACAAGTTCAGGTAAATATCCTCACCGTATAGAATGGCAATGTGAATATCGGGCAGCAATGAAGCCGTAAGTGGTCGTCCAGGCCCGGAAGTCAGGACCAGGGTGCCGGTCTCGGCAATGGCTGCAAGAGAACCGGTTATCCCAGCCTGCGCGTGCGGGTCTGGTGAACCGCTTATCCGGATGCCTGATTCCTCCAATGCGGACAAAAGATCCGGGGGAAGCTGCTCCCCTGCCCACAACTGGACCGACTGTACTCCCTTTTCAGTTAGCAAAGTCAATACCTTTTCGAGCAGCTGGCTGCTCTTAGATGATGATGTCTCATCGGACGATACATCGTCCGATGAGACATCATCCAGACGGCAGAGCGTTACGGTGCCTTCGAGGGCGGTCAGCTCGGTGGTGAATCTCTCGAGGAGCTGCCGCCGGTCAACCGCTGCAAGGGATGATGAGCCGCTGCTCATATCGGATACTGGTGGGGTCGGTCTTTCAGCGCCTGGCTTTAGATCAAATTCATTCAGATTAGAAGATTTTTCAAGCGCCGCCCAACGAACTCGAAATGGCTGCCTGGCCGGCATGGGAAAATCCCTGCTGTAGCCCCAACCGGTAAAGGACGGCAAACGAACCCATTCCGATAACGGCAGCAATAAGCTGCCAAAGATTGCTGAGAAATTCTGCGCCGCCGCAAAGCGCCTGGGGCTCGTTGCCAGCCAGGTATACGCCCGCATTAGCAGTGAAACCAAAAATGGTATTTTTTTCCTGGCAAGCTTGGGGTCAAGCCCAATGCCCCCCGCCCGCACCCGCAATAGCAGCTTGGGCAGATCGATATCGACCGGACAGACCTCCTGGCATGCGCCGCATAGACTCGAGGCGCGCGCCAGCTGTCCGAACTCCGACTGTCCAAACAGGGCCGGGGAGACAATCGAGCCGATTGGCCCTGGATAGGTGCTGCTCCTGCCCCGGTTGTCTACATAGGCGTGACCACCGATCTCACGGAAGACCGGGCAAGCGTTAAGACAGGCGCCGCAGCGGATGCACAACAGCGCATCATGCAGCGGAGATCCGCGCATCGCTGAGCGCCCATTATCCAACAATATCAGGTGGCGTTCGTTGGGTCCATCCACATCTCCCGGCTGCCGCGGTGCATGCATCAGGCTGGTATAGACAGTGGTTTTCTGCCCGGTAGCTGCTCTTGGCAGCAAGGCCAGTACGAGAGCCAGGTCATCCAGCGTAGGCACCAGGCGTTCGATACCCATCAAGGCAATGTGCACCGGCGGTACAGTCGTCACCATGCGACCATTACCTTCATTGGTGACAATGCACAGGGTTCCACTCTCGGCCACACCAAAATTTACGCCAGACAATCCAATATCGGCAGTGAGGAAGGTCTGGCGCAATATGCGCCGCACCGCCGCTGTCATGGCTGGCACATCTTCAGTGTATGGAAGACCCAGCTTCTCCTCGAATGTGTGCCCTACCTGACTGCGATTTAGGTGAACGGCGGGGGTAATAATATGAGCTGGCGGTTCATGGCGCAACTGAACAATATATTCCCCCAGGTCAGTTTCTACCACATTAATGCCCTTGGCTTGCAAGGCGTGATTAAGCCCAATTTCCTCGCTGACCATCGTCTTAGACTTGGCGATCAGATTGGCTCCATGCTTCTGGGCAATATCCAACACAATGCTCACCGCCTGCGACGCATCGGCGGCGCGGTGGACAATCAACCCGTTAGCCTGAGCGTTGGAAATGAATTCATCCAGGTATCTGTCCAGATCGGCAATCGTGCGGGCGCGCATGGCATGGGCGCGTTGGCGCATAACTGCGAAGCTCTCAGGAAGGGACTGGAAAGCTCGATAATAAGCCCCCAGGCGCCGCTCGGAATTGGCGTCCAGAGCAGCCTGCAGTTGAGAGTCCCCCAGGGCCGTCTTTATCTTCTTATGAAAAGCGTCAGGCATCTACCCATCCACATCTTCACGGTTCGTGATCGTCCAAAATCTGAGCAAGATGAACAGCCAGGGGGCGCTTCCCCTGCCGGTGCAGGCCTCCGTTTATATTGGTGATACATCCGGCGTCACACGAAACAACTAAATCCGCTCCGGTAGTCTGGATGTTGGCGAGCTTTCGCGCCAACATGGCGCTGGAAATGTGCGGATGCTCAATAGAAAAGAGGCCGCCAAACCCGCAACATTCATCATTATGGGGAAGCTCAATAATTTCGGCGTTCCGCACAGCAGAAAGCAATTCATGCGGCTGCCGGCGAACACCCAAATCGCGCAACAAATGGCACGAAGCATGGTAAGTGAGCTTGCCATCGAAGCGCGCCTGAATATCTTCAATTTCCAAAACGTCTACCAAGAATTCAGAAAATTCGTACGTGCGTTCCGCCAACGCCTTCGCTTTGTCCAGCCAGGTGGGCTCGCCAGCAAAAAGCTCTAAGTAGCCATGGCGAATCATAGCAGTGCACGACCCGGACGGCAGGACAACCGGTCCAGAGGTTGCCTCGAGAATTCTGAGGTTATATTCAGCCATTCGCCTGGCTTCTGGGCGCAATCCCGCATTGAACGCCGGCTGCCCGCAGCAAGTCTGTTGACCAGGAAATTCCACCCGGA
This sequence comes from Anaerolineales bacterium, assembly GCA_036507795.1. Lineage (GTDB taxonomy): Bacteria > Chloroflexota > Anaerolineae > Anaerolineales > UBA4823 > DASQQR01. Next base: position 18,569 of record DATCIL010000603.1, read on the forward strand.
CGCCAGCGCGCCGTAACACGCGGACCACCGATTCCCCAACCTCGGGGTAGAGCGTATCTACAATGCACGTGATAAAGAGTTGCGCAGTTTGTATCATCCTCAGTCCTAAGTTCCAGGAAAACTTATTGTATCGCTGCGCTGTTCATGTGGCAAGTTATTCCAACGAACCATCAAGAGATAAAGCAAACTATGCGCAACAGAAGATTATTAAAATCTTTAAGGAAAGTGTAACCCAGATCCATCGAGATCGTTTCTACTTTATACAAGCATGGTAAGATTAACCCGTATTTAAGGACATCTATAGTCCCAAATTCATCCAAAAATTTCCAGCCACTTTTCGGAGGCACGCAGGTTGCCTTGTTATTATGCGGCGCGCCTGAGTGTGGTTGTCTCTGAACGGCCCGGAAAAGGAACTTGATTTTATGGAAGCTTTTACTGCGGAAGTCGCTAATAAGTTTAGCCTGCCGCGCCGCATCCGGCGTTTGGGCGAGTTAGCGTATAACCTTTGGTGGACCTGGAATTACGATTCGCAACGCTTGTTCTCAAAGATCGATCCCGCTCTATGGGAGCGGGTTTATCATAACCCGATTCGCTTCCTGCGCCAGGTTGAACGGGCGCGGTTAAACGCGGTCACACACGATCGATACTTCCTTGATTATTATGACCGCCAGACCAAATCTTTCGATCAATATATGAACCCATCGGAAACCTGGTGTACACGGAACCATCCAGACTGCTCCAACCGCCCAATCGCCTACTTTTCCACAGAATTTGGTTTACACGAAACATTGCCAATCTATGCAGGCGGTTTAGGAGTATTATCGGGCGATCAGCTTAAGGGCGCCAGCGACTTAGGCCTGCCTTTGGTAGCTGTGGGCTTCCTCTACACTCATGGCTACTTCGTACAACGCATTACGGAAGATGGGTGGCAGGAAGCCCACTATATCCGCCTGAAATTTGAAGAGCTGCCGGTTATGCCTATCGTCGATGCTGATGGCAAGCGGGCAACTGTATCGGTAGAGCTGCCCGGAAGGGAAGTAGCTGCCCAATTATGGGCAATTCAGGTGGGACGCGTCAAACTCTACCTTTTAGATACCGATGTCGAAGAGAACTCGCCCGCCGACCGAGAGCTGACCGCGCGTCTCTACAGCAGCGACCTCGACCTGCGAATTTCTCAGGAAATCATTTTGGGAGTTGGAGGCGTCCGGGCTCTCCGGCTGCTCGGGTATAACCCCAACGTTTGGCACTTAAACGAAGGTCATTCTGCTTTCCTCAATTTGGAGCGGGCCAGGGAAATGGTTCAAGCCGGGCACGAGTTTGAAGAAGCAATTGAAATCATTAAGGCTTCAACTGTCTTCACCACACATACACCGGTCCCGGCCGGCAACGATGAATTTCCCGTTTGGTTAATGGAGAAGTATTTCTCCCACCTTTGGCCAGAACTCGGACTGGACCGGGAACAATTTATTAATCTGGCGCGCCATCAGAATCCCTGGGGAGATACATTCAGCATGCCGATTTTGGCGCTGAGGCTGTCCGAATGGAGCAACGGTGTCTCTGAGCTGCACGGACACGTGGCGCGAAAGATGTGGCATTTTCTTTGGCCGGATCGCCGTCTGGATAATGTTCCCATCACGCATATCACCAACGGCGTACACACGAGCACCTGGTTATCCCGTCGCTTAAGGCATTTGTTTGACCGCTACCTCGGACGGGATTGGATGGAATATGTCGACGACCCTCAAGTTTGGGAGGGAATTGAAAACATTCCGGATGTTGAACTCTGGGCTATCAGGCGCCATCTCAAGCGAAAACTGGTTGCTTATATGCGCGAACGGGCGCGCGATCAATGGCTCAAGGAAGGCGTCCATCCAGTTCAGGTGGTTGCAGCGGGAGTGCTTCTGGATCCTTATGCCCTGACCATTGGTTTCGCGCGCCGATTTGCGACGTACAAGCGCGCAAACCTGATCCTGCGGGATCTCGACCGGCTGCTGGATATCGTGAACCGGCCGAACATGCCCGTTCAGATCATCTTTGCTGGAAAAGCTCATCCCGCCGATGAACCGGGCAAGCTGCTCATTCAAGAAGTCTACCGCGTGGTTAAGAATGCGGAAAATGGCGGCAGGCTCGTTTTTCTGGAAGATTACGACATGAATCTGGCCCGCTACCTGCTCCAAGGTGTGGACGTTTGGTTGAACACGCCAAGAAGACCGCACGAGGCTTCTGGAACCTCCGGCATGAAAGCCGCCATGAACGGCGTTCTAAACTTCTCCGTCCTGGATGGTTGGTGGCGGGAGGGGTACAACGGTCTAAATGGATGGGCAATCGGGGAGGACCGGGATTATGACAATCCTGAAGAACAGGATAGAGCTGATGCCGAGAGCCTGTATGATATTCTCGAAAATCAGATTATCCCCCTATATTATCGGGAGCGTTCATCAGATGGGCTGCCGGGGGATTGGATCGCCCGCATGAAGGAATCCATCCGAACTCTATCTCCTCAGTTTAGCGTAAGGCGAATGGTCAAGGAGTACGCGGAGCGGATGTATCTACCTGCCATGGAGTCCAAAGAACCAACCGAAAAAATCTTCTAATCGTAGCATCCTAATCTTATGGAAATATTTTTGTCGCCTCAGGCTTGGTTAAGTGCCGGCTTGATCTTCGTCCTGCGTCTAAGCGATATGAGCCTGGACACGCTGCGAGTGCTGTATGTCATGCGCGGTCAAAAAATCATTACCTGGTTGCTCGGTTTTTGCCAGGCCGCAATATTTGTAGCCGCGATTACCACCGTATTGAGGGATCTGAGCAACCCACTCAACATCATCGGTTATGCCGCCGGTTTCGCCACCGGCAATGTGCTTGGCATGGTGATCGAGGATTGGTTGGCGATAGGCTTCATTCACATGCGGATTATCAGCTCGCGGCATGGCTCCGCCATCGCGGAACGCTTGCGAGAGGGGGGATTTGGCGTAACGGAAATCTCTGCGCGGGGCAAAGACGGCATGGTAACGGTTCTCAACTGCAGCGTAAAGCGTAAGAATGTTGTAAAAGTCCACCGAATGGTGAACGATATTGACGAGGGTGCCTTTATTACCCGCGAGGATATCCGTCCGGTCCGGCGTGGCTTCTGGCGCGCTTAGAAAGCGAAAATATGGCTCCACTGGTTCAATCAGCGCTCATCATCTTCACCTTGCGCGTGGTTGACGTCGGCTTAGCCACCGTGCGAATGCTGATGGTCATCCGCGGCCGCAGGGCCCTGGCCTGGATCCTTGGTTTTGGCCAGGCAATCGTATTTGTTGCCGCCCTTCAAGCCGTGCTCTCTGATCTGGATAATTTGCTTAACATCCTGGGCTATGCGGCCGGGTTTGCCACCGGGAATGTCGTGGGAATGCTGATCGAGGAGCGTTTAGCGCTGGGCTATAGCCACCTGCGGATTATCAGTTCAGGCAGAGGGCCAGAGGTAGCGGAGCACCTGCGCAGCGCCGGTTTCGCCGTGACCGAGATTCCCGGCCGAGGCAAGGATGGCACCGTAAGCTTGCTGAATTGCAGCGTACGGCGGAAGAGGGTTCTGGAAGTCAGGCACCTGGTAGAAGAGGTTGACCAGGGCGCCATGGTAACTGCAGAGGATATCCATCCGGTACGGCGAGGTTTCTGGCGAGCTTGAAGGCAGCATTTCCGAACGGGGCCGCCATGCCGACCTGATCCAGCAAAATGGACTCTACCGCCGCATGTGGGATTTACAAAACCAATTCCTGTGGGAAAATTAGGTACAAAGAGGAGATCAATATGGACCACGAGCTTTACCGAGCCATGGCTCAGAGCATTATCGATGGCGA
>DATCIL010000604.1:0-12943 GCA_036507795.1 Anaerolineales bacterium
GCGTGATACCCGCACATGCCGTGCGCGCCCCCTCCCGGTGGCGTCGAGGATGAACACAAGTATATGCCCTTAACTGGCGTCGAGTAGGGCACCCAGCGGGCCGTCGGGCGCGTAAACTGCTGCCGGATGTCCTGGATACCGGCGTTGATGTCGCCCCCCACGTAATTCGGATTGTATTCTTCCAACCCAAGCGCATTCATCGTGTGCCGCGCCAGGATGCAGTCGCGAAATCCAGGTGCGTAGCGCTCGATTTGGGCTTCAATCCGTTCGGTCATGTCGAAAGTCGATCCACTGGGTACGTGGCAGTAGGCCCAAACGGTGTGTTTGCCCCGCGGGGCGCGGGTTTCATCAAAAAGGGTTTGTTGGGCTAACAGGACATATGGCTTTTCGGGATGTCTTCCTTGGGCGACCTCCAGCTCGGCCGCTTCGATTTCTTCAAATGTGCTGCCCAGGTGCAGCGTTGCAGCCTGATTGCATTCCTTTGCTTTCCATGGGATCGGACCATCCAGGGCAAAATCGACTTTGAACACGCCCGGTCCGTAGCGAAATCCCTCTAGTTTGCTACGAAAACCATCTGGTAATCGCTGCCCAGCAATTTTCACCAGCTCGGTAGGGGATGTGTCGAAGAGCACCGCACGGGCGCTGGGTAATTCGTCCAGCGCCTTTACTCGCCAGCCGGTGACAATTTCCCCTCCCATAGAATGTAAATAAGAGGCCAGCGCATCAGCGATCTTCTGCGATCCTCCTCGAGCAACCGGCCAGCCAACCGCATGGGCTGAGCAATTGAGTACAATCCCAAAAGCCGCCGTGATCAGTTTATGGAACGGCATCATGGAATGACCTGCCATCCCGGCAAACAAGGCGCGGGCTCTTTCTCCTCGAAATGCAGTCCTGGCAAAAATATCTGCGGGCCATAAAGCCCGCAGACCAAATCTGGCCAGAAGGATTGGATGGCGGGGCGGCAGTGGCAACGGGCCAAGCAGGTCAACCGCCAGATCAGGCCAGTGATCCACCAGGGGTGAATATATGAGGCGGTATACCGCCGCATCCGGCCCCAGCGTTTCGCTGGTTTCCTTGACGGAACACGCTACCATCACGGCTGTTCCATCGTCTAATGGATGGGCAAGCGCAGCTGGGGGGAAGATCCATTCAAGACCGTGCTCCTGCAAAGGGAGAGTTTTGAAAAATGGCGAGGAGTACCCGAGCGAGTGAATCGTCGAGCAGATATCGTGTATAAACCCCGGAAGAGTGAGCTCAGCCGAACGAGTGCCGCCGCCGATCGTTTCCTTTGCTTCGACCACCAGTACAGAATGGCCGGCGCGCGCTATGGCGATTGCCGCAGCCAGGCCATTCGGCCCCGAACCGATCACCACGGCATCGTAGGTACGGTCTAAATGCATACTTTTTACAGGTTATCGGTGCAGTTTCAACTTCTGCTCTTATGCTTTATTGGGCCTGGCTAAGTTGCGAATCCAGCGCAGCGGAGAAGCGAGCAAGTATATTCCGGTCCTCACCGCCGCGTTGTGCCAGATATTCTTCGCCTCCGACCATTGCACTTTCGGGTCTACGAGCGAGGTTGTTTGCTGCACGTAACCCTCGACGCCAAAATCCGCCGCCAGGTTCGTGAGTGTCTGTTTCCAGAAATCATCTTCTGTTTTGTGCACAATCCCCAGCCGGCAACCAATTTCGTAAAGCGGGTCGCTGGCGCGCACCAACACTTGAATTTGCGCCACCGTCCCACCGTCTTCGTAGCAGCTGAAGGTGTTCATGCCGGCGAACATGTGCCCATAAGGGGTCATAAAGGAGAAAGACTCGTCATCCGCGTAGATCACCATGATCCCGGTAGAGATAACCGGACGGCCGCCTGGTGCAGTGATGCCTAGAGGTCCGGCGAGATTGAGCACAGCCACCTCGCCTGGAACAATCTCTCCCAAAGCACTGTAAAAGTAATTTCCCTTCGGCCAGAACTTGCCGAAGTTCTTTTTCCAGGTTTGGATCACCTCTTTTGGCGTTACGTTTGCCCCACTCATCCTCACCTTATAGGTCTTTTGCCATAACTGGCCGAATCCATGCATTAGACCGGTCAGCTGGCGCCCATCTACATTAAGGTTGATCGCGCCTGCGGATAAGCCGGTTACCTTTAATTTTGATACCGGCTTTGCCCAGGCAGCATCCCGCCCTTGAGGTTCAACCGGTTGTGGATTTGAAGATTCCATCGTAGCCTCCGTGAGTCATTAATAAACCACCATCACACTCATTACTTAAAACTGGTTACTGATCACTTATTACTGCTTACTTCTCACTTCGCCGCTGCCAGGGCCTCTTCTTCGTTGTCGTAAATTGCAATGGCTTCGTTGAGCCGGGTGAGCTCAAAGATTTGGCGGTAGTGCTCGCTCAAACCGTAAGCCAGCAGGCGCTGGTTTTGCCGGTTGGCGCGGATCAGCAAAGTGACAAGCAGGCCGATGCCGGAACTGTTCATATATTCCAATTGGCTGAAGTTCAGAATGATGTAGCGGGCGCCATGCGAGGTTGCCTTTGTGTATGCGTCCATTAGAGCGTTCTCGGCAAAGGCGTTAATTTCTCCCTGGATATCGAGGACGCTGGCTTTGCCATCGATTTGCCTGACATTCGTCCGGATGTTTGCCTGGGCCATCTAGTTTCTCCTTATGGAAATGAAGTAATATCTCTAAATATCAGGAAATTGCCACCAAAGCGCTTTTCTCGTCTGGGAAGATCCCCATAAAATCTGCCAGACGGGTGATCTGGAAGATTTCAACGTAGTGATCGCTCAGCCCAAAGCTGTATAATTTCTTTTGAGACTTGCGCGCTCGTGACAATAAGCTTACGATTAGGGCGATCCCGGTGCTGTTTATATAGTCCACGTGGCTGAAATTGAGCAGGATAGATTCCGGGTTTTGACTTTCGGCCTCATCGTAAGCCGTATTGAGCACTTCTTCGCCAAAGCCATCGATTTCTCCGTTGAGATCGATGATGGCGGTGTTGCCGTAGTGTCTTACGCCGGCCTCAAGAGTCTTGGTTTGCATTTTCATCTCCTTGCAGGTTCATGATCAATTCTATAGTATGGTGTTTTTCGTCGCTGACCACGTTCATTTCGTCCACCATATTCTTGATCAAGAACAGGCCCCAACCGCGTGGGCTTTGTAAACCATCCAGTTTGGCTTCCAGGTCAGGGGTATCTGGATCCGGGATGATCTGGTTGCCGCCGCAATCTGTGATTCTTACTGAGACAACCTGATCATTGGTTAAGATTCGTATATAAACAGGCTTATCTTCCTCATACTTATTGCCATGTTCCATGGCATTCATCGTCGCTTCACCTACCGCGGTTTCTAATCTCTTACGGCATTTCTCCGGCAATTTTGCTTCTTTAAGAACCTGGTTGACCCTTTCAATCGCCTGGCGTTCATTCCCTGGCTTACTCGCCAGTTCGAAGTCTGCCAGGACCCGCCAACCTGCCTGACTTCCAGTTTCCGCATTCTGTGAAGGCTTTTCGATCATATCTATCATTGTGCATTTCAGAGTCACGAAGGTAACGTCATCCTCCTGTTCCCAATTTGGTCCAGTGAAGCTTTCTAATTCACTCAGCAGGTAATCAATTAAATTGTCATCTGCAGGGGTCCCGCGCATCAATTCCTTAAGCCGGGGGAACCCAAACATTTCCTTCCGAGCATTGTGCGCCTCCGGTAGACCATCGCTGAAGAAAAGCACCGTTTCACCGGGATGCAGGCTGGCCTCCTTTTCTTCATACTGCATGCCTGGCATCAAACCCAGCGGCATCCCAGTAGCCCGAAGTTCAGTGATCTCCGTCGGGCTCCGCCGGTAGGGCAAATTATGGCCGGCATTGGCGAAACACATCGTTCTGTTGACCGGGTCGATCAGGGCGTATAGGCAAGTTACGAACATGTTGGCGGGGATATCCGGGCAAAGCAGGTCATTTGCCCTTTCCAGGACTTTACCGGGGGAGGTGTGCCTTTCGGCGGCTGTTCGCAAAATGCTGCGGGTGGTCGCCATAACCAGGGCTGCCGGGACACCCTTATCACTTACATCCCCAACAAACAAACCCAGACTGCCATCAGCGTGAAGCAGAAAATCATAGAAATCACCTCCAACGGCTCTGGCTGGCTGGTAGTGCGCCGCGATGTGCCAGCCTTCCAGGGCAGGCACCTCTTTCGGCAGCAAGGTTTGCTGGATGATCCTGGCAACGCGCAGTTCTTGATCCAGGCGCTCCCGGTCGCGTGCCTCGACCTGTTGCTGGCGGACCAGCTGGGCAACGCGCACGGCCGGCGATGCTTGCGTGGCAAGATCGTTGAGCAGTTTGCGATCATCCGTGGAATAATCCTGCTCGCTCAGGCGAGGTCCCAGGTTTAGCAGTCCGATCAGTTCGCCTTGACTGATCAACGGCACGACAAGTTTTACCCCGGCAGCTTTAAGCGCAGCCAGTCCCGGCGAGTTCACGTTGATCTTATCAAGTTCGACCGCGCCTGAAGCGTTTTGAAAGTAGCCGATCAAAGGATCTTCGGGCGCTATTTGGACCTCCGGGATTTCGCTCGGCGGCCGGATCTCAACCGGCGGAAGTTCGGTCGCCTCATCCTCCAGGCGATCCTGTCCAACTAAGCTATGCCAAAAACTTCTCAGGAATGTTGCCATTTGAACTCCATTTTACAATTACACCGTCTTCAGATCGTTACGAAAAGCGTTACGGAGGAACCTCTTTCGAAATTTGTCATATGAACTTGGCGCTACCTGCCCTGCTGCACCGTAATCCGTAACACGTAATACGTAAAAGCGATCACTTCCGACTAAACCATTACGAATTACGCATTACGAATTACGTTTCACGTCCTGCCCTCTCAGCCACAAGAACACGCTCTGGGGCTGCATGGTTTCTTTGACCACGGCAATCAAGTCTGCGGATAGATTTTGCAAATCTACCTCATCGCGCAAAGAGGCGCTGAACGCCGCCAGCGCTTTTTCAGCATCATACTTACGCCGGTAAAAACGGCGGTCAATTTCGTTTTGCACGCGCCGCCTGAGAGGATTAAATAACGCTGCAATGGCCAGGGTTGAAACGACTACCGCCAGGGGAGAAGATTCCTCTGTTAGACTGCGCAGCAGAACCTGAAAGAATATCACGCTGCTGAAATAAATGATTAGCAGAGAAACCGTCAGGGAAAGGTAGATCAGTGTGCGGCGAATAATCAGGTCGATATCCCATAGCCGGTAGCGCAGAACCGCGATGGCGAAGGAAATCGGAAACCCCAGCAGCGCCAGCGTTGCGAGCGATAGACCGCTCAGCCGGACCAGAAATGATGTGGTGAAAAAGGAGCTGCCCATCCGTCGGTAGAGCAAGTTCGGTACAATCGGCCCGCTTATAGAGGGGGCGATCACGAAGGGTAGAAAATATACGAAGGGCGCCAAGACAGCAGCAACCAGCCCAAGCAGGGCCCATTTAGCCTGCTGCCGTTGCAGCGGGCTGGAAACATTCACATAGCGATAGATCTGGGCGTAGACACCCGTGCCTGACCAGGTCAGCAAGGCCAAAATTTGTACGATCAAGGGCCACGTCGTCAGGCTCACGGGCAGATCCGGAAAGAAGACCGCCAGAAGCACGATCGCCGCCCAGATGAAGGCGAGCGGTCGCGTCCAACCAGGAACAAAGCGACCATCCGGGAAAAGATATATCAGGCTGATGCTCGAGATCAGTCCGGTTGAGATCACCACGCCGATCAGCAGCTGCTGCAGGGCCGATAGATTGCCCTGGGCAGCCATCAGGGAAAGCGGAATGACTGCTCCATTTGCGACGAGTGCATAAGCCACCAGCAAAGCCATCCAATCGCTTTTCCGGCGCCAAAAAATCACCCCGGCCATCACGCTGTGAAAGACAACCGGTATGAAGCTCAATGCAAGTAAATAGGTGGCATAAAACCTGATCGATATGCCCAGTTCGAAAAGCGACCGTTCGTCAGCAGTCTGGACGATTTGTTGGTATCGACCGGGAATTCCGGCGAAAAAAAGGCCTAAGGTGAGCAATACCATCGCCAGCCACCCCAATCTGCCGGCACTGATCACAGGGAATCGAGATGGATTGCTCGTTGATCTCACTTCCGGATAAGTCATTATTGAGATCCTTGAGAGGCTTGTTCGGGCGTTTCGACTGCAGGCACTGAATTGATATACAGCCAGATGGCTTTCAGCTCATCATCGCTAAACTGGCCGATGGATTTCCAGGGCATCATCTCCGGATCGAGGGTTTCTCCTTCCGGCGTAACGCCTGTGCGCACGGAGCGGATAAAATCATCTTCCGTCCAGTTCGCCAGGTTCCCCCCGGGAGTGAGGTTCATACCGCCGCCGGCGCCCTCTTCACCAGCTAGATCTTCGCCGTGGCAGATCGTGCACACTGTCGCCAGATATTCTCCATATTCTACAGTAACACCGGGTACCGGTTCTGGTGGGCGCGGTCCGTCATGGTCGATGATCGCAGCCGGGAGTACGCTGGGATCTTGAAGGATAAATAATCTGGCCATCGGTCCTATAGTCGTCGGCGGCAGTTCATTGTCGACCGGTGGCAACTGTTTCAGGTAGGCGACAATGGCCCCCAAATCCGCATCGCTGATTCGGTAGTAGAAGTTGGATGGCATCACAATCAGGCTTTTACTATCAGGACCAACGCCGTGACGGATGGCGCGGATCCAATCTTCATCCGTATACGTGCTTCCAACCCCGCCATCGCCGGCCGTCAGGTTGCGCACCGAAACCTTACCCACCAAAGGTCCGTCGTCCCAGGCTACTCCGGCCAGGTTCTCTTCGTGGCAGTCAGTGCAAAAACCCATCGTTGTGACCAGATGCCTGCCTCGTTCAATTGAGGCCTGGTCTGTCGGTATGGGTACGCTTTCAACCTGGACATCATATACCTGGTTTAACCTGGTTTCCGTGATGTAATAGATTGCGGTCAGCGCCAGTAACGCCAGTCCAAGTAAGGCTCCCATGAGGATGCCGAGCCATTTCAATACCTTGCGCATCTTAGTTATCTCCCAACTGCCCCAATTGATGCCCCTCCTGTAGATGAGATCTCGAGGAGCGAAAAGTGCTCACGGTACTTTCGGGTTGCAACTTCATAAATCCCCGCCTGTTGGCTGGGTGCTGTCCGTCACTAGGATAATCAAGATGCACTTTGTCTGCATTCTGCAGATTATATCCTGCATTTCTATATTTCCGCTGAAAATCATCTATTCGCGCACCTCCAACTGTGTTAGAAGTCCCAAGGAAATCCCGAAAATCTGATGCCCCAGGAAGAAATGTATCCGGGGTATCTCCATCAAAGGCGAATTCAAGCCGGGCAGGATCACCCACTGCGCCAACAACCAGAGGGCCAGGCCGTACCCGGCTCCAATAGATGCGGCCAACCAGGATGAAGGCTCACAGCCCCAACTACGGGCAGTAAACTTGCAGATCAAAGCGAAGATGATCCCATAAACCCCGGACACACCCAGGTGCAGCAGCAGACCGACCAGCGGCGTTGACGCATCGCTTCCGCGAAAACGGCTGAGCATCGCGAGCGGTCCTTCTCCGAAGGTCAATGCCGCCAGCGCCAGGTAAGTCGTCATCGCCAGGCCGGCGATCATCCCGCTGAACAGCCCCCCAACCGCCACATCTCCGGTCGCGCCATCTGGCCTGATAATGCTTCTCGTTTCTCTCATAATCTTTTTTCCTCTTACAATAAGCTCTTCCGCATCACGTTTCACGCCTCACGCCCATATCGATCGTCTCGGTCTCCCGACCGGGGCGTCCCTCTAACGCCTCACGGCCACACCGATCGTCTCGGTCTCCCGACCGGGACGTCCTTCTAGCGCTTCACGCCTCACGTTTCACGCATCCCTTCTTTACGCATTACGCTTTTCTCCAGGCCACCTCGCTACTTCCCTGCCTCGACCGGCTGCACCGACTGCAAATATCTGAAAATCGCGCTCAAGTCTTCGTCGGTCATTCCAGCGTAGGATTTCCATGGCATGGCTTCTGAGTCAAGCTTTTTTCCGCTGGGTGTCTTCCCCGTGCGCATCGCAGACGTGAACTCGGCCTCTGACCAGCCAACCAATTCGCCTGCTGGAGTAAGGTTTGGCACTGGCGGGCTGCCCTCTTCCGCAAACGGCAATTGGCCGCCAGCCAGCTCTTCTCCGTGGCACTCCCGGCAGCCGCCCAATGAAACCAGGTAGCCGCCATATTCGACGCTCCCGGGCTCGGGGGCGTTCTGGACGGACGTGATCGGCTCGATCTGCACGCGTGGTCCAAACATCCCGGCTGCGAAGAGTGCTTTGCCGAACGCATTCAATGAGAAGGGAGGGATCTCATTATGTACTGGCTCTAACGTTCGTAAGTAACCCACAGTGGCTGCCGTATCGCTATCGCTCAAGATCGTGTAGAACCGCGAGGGCATCACCGCCAGCTGCACACCATCCTTGTCCACCCCTTCCCGGATGGCGCGGGCAATTTGGGCGTCCGTCCAGCTTCCCAACCCAGTCCCTTCATCCGGCGTCAGGTTAGGCGGTGCGAAAACCGCCCGAACAGGTCCCATAGCGATCTCTTCATAGGTTCCAACAAAAGGTCTTCCCTCAGGCGAGTGACAGGCCTCGGCACAGCTCATTACGCTGTTTAACAGATACTCACCGCGTGCCACGCCTTCCGGGCTGGTATCGGCGGTAATGGGGTAGAGCGGCCGGTCGTCGTAGGTTGGCTTGAACGTCACCTGTCCATAAATTAAGAGGCCCGCAATTCCCAGGATGAGCAGGCCCACCAGCCCGCCCAGAATAATTCCCAGCCATTTGAACGCTTTGCGCATAGCTTGAATTCTCCTTTATTTCCAATGTTTGCCCACAGAATACCCTGGCAGCGTCTCCAAACCGTTACGAAGATCGTTACGCAATACGCACTACGGAATACGTTATCTTCACTTTATGGTGAGCGTTCCGTGCATGCTTGCCTCATGCCCGGGTATGCTGCAGTAATACTGGTAAGTTCCGGCAGGCGCAGAAAACTTGACCTCCCGTTCGGCGCCCATTGGGACCTTTAAATCTACGCCCAGTTCATCGATGGTGAACGTGTGCCACCACAGATCTTTATTGGCAAGATGCAAGGACACCTGGCCGTTTTCGGAAATCAGTTCGTTCTGTGAGAATTTCATGTTCTCCGTCGTCAGCTGGATATCTGTCGGTTGGATCGCTTCTACCGGGCGCCGGCGAACCAGAAGCCCCGAAATGGTGATCACCAACAGCAACGCCAGTGTGATCTGGCCCAGGCGCTGCGCCGACCTTTCTCCCCTTTCATGGTCCTTGCGGGTCAGCCAGGTCGCTGCGGCTGCGACAACTGCTGTCAAAGAGACAACTCCTAAGTAGCCGGGGAGGATCAGCGCCGATAGCTTTTCCCCGTTGAGAAAGTTGCTCACCGCCCCGCTCACCGTCCAGATGGCGATATCCATGCTGAGCAGACCGGTAACCAGGATTCCGAGCACGCCACTTCTAAAATGCAGCAGACCTAATCCCACCAAAAACACAACCCCGAGCGCCAGCGCCAACACATCTCCTCTGGCGAATATCATGTAAACCAGAATGACCAGGTTGCCGGCGACGGCTAGATGCAACAAAGTTCGCCAATTGAAGCTCGTACTTTTTAGTTGCGCCGCTGTTTCCATAAGCTTTCCCTCCGGTCTTCTTACTTCTTACTTCTTACTTCATACTTATTACTTTCTTTATACCCGTCCAGCGTCTCGAGATCGTTACGATTACCGATACGAACCGGCTTTTTGCGCTCAATCCTCGCTCACCGCGCCGCTGCCTCTCGCTCACAGCGCCGTCCTCGGCGCAATCCGGCCGCAAGTCGCCGCCGGGGACGGCGGCGAGAGCCTCATTAAAGTGAACAATACTCAATCTGGTTACGTTCAACACCAGCGACTATGCGGACTTTGAAGATGTCCTTATCGAAGACTGGCGTGGTTGACCAAAAATGTCCTCACCCCTGACCAGCTTCTATCCTGGTGACGCCTATCCCTCTCGAAGCCTCAGCACATCGCCGGTGTGAACAAGGCGGCAATCGTCAGCGCTGACTGCTCAAGAAAAGGTGTGCTATAATTCGCCTATGCCGGCACGCTTGCCCAATGCGAAAAGGGCCCGCATCGATCCACGAAAACTGCGTGACTATGCACTTAATCCAAAGCACGAAGTAGGAAAATATAAGGCGGCTTTCTTCGAAGAAATGGGTTACACCGCCGAAAATTGGCAAGTGCTGGAAAGTGATATCCGTGTCCAACACCTCACGCAACCCGTTGAAGCCGGCCAACCATCGCCGTTTGGGCGAAAATATACCATCACTGCCCGACTGAAAGGTCCACAGGGCGAGCCTCGCTGGGTAACAACGGTTTGGATGATCCGCCTGGGAAAAGTTTGGCCCGAATTAATCACGATAGAGCCAGCCGCCCGGCGATAGGTAGATGAACATGAGTGAGCCCATCAAAATCCTCGAAACCATCATTGTAACTGCAAATTTTCCAGATCACCAGGTTTTGGCAGGTGATCTGGGAACGGTTGTTGAAGTCTACACCGAACCCGGCCTGGCATACGAAGTTGAGTTCGTTAATCCCGATGGCACCACGCGGGCACTCTTGACACTTTCGCCTGATCAGATACGACGTATAACTCCTGTAGATGTGCTGACGACTCGCCAAATTCCATTGGGGGTTTGAAAGAGCCAATTTTCGTATTTTCAGGCAAAGCTACCTCATGCTTAAGTAAACAGCCTCCCTGAACATGCCAGGGAGGCTTGTGCAGCTAATCTCTCGTTCTCACCAGCCGGTAAACGATGAATGCCGCAGCCAGGGCCGCAATCCCAATGGCGACAAAGGTGAGCCCAATGTGAAGACCTGCGAAAATAGACACCGCAAATTCTATGGGAGACATGTCAACCTCCTGAAACCCTATTCGGGAATTTCTATCTTATTTGTTGTCATGATTCTACGCATAGAACGTCTCCTGATCGCTACGAAAAGCGTTACGAAATCAATCAGGCTTATTTTTTAGTCACGATTTTAGAGTAAAATAACCCCTGTTCGCTTGGCAGGAGAGGACCCTTGGCAGATCTCAAAATCCATTTATTGGGCGCACCCCTCATCGAAGTGGATGGCAGGCCGGCCGCATTTGATACTCGCAAAGCCATCGCCTTGCTCGCTTTCCTGGTGGTGACCAGGGAGAGCCATACCCGCGATGCGCTGGCCACCATGCTTTGGCCTGAGTTAGATCAGACCCGCGCCCGCGCTGCCCTGCGCCGCACGCTTTCTTCCCTTAAATCCGCCATCGGGGATGCCCCGCTGGAAATCGATCGCGAGATCCTCGCTATGGAAGATATCGCCGGATTGTGGCTGGATATCGATGTTTTTGAGAGCTATTTGGCCGAGACGCAGACACACGGTCACTCTCCGGAAGAAGTCTGCCCCCGTTGCATAAATCCGCTCACTGCAGCACTGGCGACATATCGAGGGGATTTTCTCACCGGCTTTACCTTGCGGGATAGCCCCAATTTCGACGATTGGCAATTCTTCAAGACCGAGGAGTTGCGCCGCAAGTACGCCGGTGTCCTCGAGCGCTTGGTTTATATCCACGCTGCCCAGGAGGAATTCCAGCAAGCCATCGAGGTTGCGCATCGCTGGCTGGCGCTTGACCAGCTCCATGAACCGGCCCATCGTCAACTCATGAAGCTGTACGCGCTGGCCGGTAGTCGCAATGCCGCTTTGCGCCAGTACCGCGAATGCGTCCGCATCTTGTCCCAAGAGTTAGAAGTGGCTCCTCTTGAGGAGACTGTCGAGTTATATGAAACCATTCGAGATAATCGCTTTCTGGTGGACGGAACATCTTTAGGGCAATCAGTCGTTTTCAATGCCGCCAGGATGTCGCCATCTCCGGTGCCCTCTCCTGTGGTTGCAGCTTATGCTCTGGTAGGTCGCTCACGAGAGTTAGCGACCTTAATGCAAGCGTATGATTCGGTAGGGGAGAGCGGTCTTTTCGTCGTTATTGAAGGGGAGGCGGGAATCGGCAAGACCCGGCTGGCGGAGGAGTTCCTGGCGCGCGCCAGGGCGGGCGGCGCGGTTACCATCAAAGCCCGGTGCTACGAGGGAGAATCCGATTTATCCTATGGTCCTTTTGTCGAAGGGCTGAGATCCGCGCTTAGAGGATCCGGCCCCACCAGCTGGTTGGAGGATCTATCGCCCAATTGGCTGGCTGAAGTTGCCCGCTTGCTTCCTGAAGTTACCGATCGCCAGCCGGACATACCCGAAATTCCACCCCTTGAGGGCCTCGGTGCTCAAAGCCGGTTTTTTGAGGCCATGGCCCAGTTCATCCTGAAACTCAGCGAGGGACCTTTTCCCGGAGTTTTGTTCCTTGATGACCTGCACTGGGCCGATTCTGCTTCTTGGGACCTGCTGACTTATCTGGTTCGTCGCGCCCAGCGCCATCCGCTTTTGATCCTGGCGACCTGGCGCTCTGAGGAGATATCCGCCGGTCATCGTCTCGATCGTCTTCTGGCAGATGCCCAGAGATCGGGCATCGCTACATTGATCACGCTACCCCGGTTGGATCCTGCTCATGTGAGAGAGCTGTTGGAAACGATACCAGACCAGCTTTTTCCTCCGGCGCTGCATGATCGTCTCTATCAGGAGACCGAAGGTCTGCCCTTCTTCGTGGTTGAATACCTCTCCGCAATATTGAAAGCTGGCCCACCGGCGGAAGAAGGCCGCTGGACGTTGCCGGGCAGTGTCCGCGATCTGTTGTATTCGCGTTTAAGGGATGTTACTGAAACAGGCTGGCAGGTCCTTACCGCTTCCGCCGTCATCGGTCGTTCCTTTGATTTTGATACGCTGCGCAGCGTCAGCGGTCGCACTGAGGAA
>DATCIL010000605.1:0-1766 GCA_036507795.1 Anaerolineales bacterium
TTCTCCTAAGATTACCAGGCTCTTTTCTCTTCGATGGAGATAATAAGCTCCCGCCGCAAGGTTGTCCACGGCGTGTACGTTAATATACAGGTCGTTCATCAAATCATCCCAAGTATCACGCCAGTCCGCCGGAAAACCCGCGATCGCAAGCTCCAGCATCGTGGATAGTTCCTCGAACGAAATCGCTTCCTCTCTAAAGCGCCGTGATGAGCCACGTTGCAGGATAACAGCCTCGATTGCCTTCTCCGGGTAATTGGAAGCCTCCATCGGTCTTAAGGGATAGCGTTCTGCCTCGTGATTCTTTGGCTTACCGGCAAATCTGCTCTCACGCCACCTCTTTACGCTTTCCGAGTCTTCCAGCATGGACGCCTGGTGGAGTTCGTCGATGAGGGGGTAGTCCACTTGCTCCCTGGACAAGGGTTCCACCGCCAGGTGCAATTCCGGAATATCGCCGGGCGCCGGCGGAGGTGGCTTAGAGGTCCATCCCAATGGAAGCAGCGCCAGGCTTTTCTCATGGGCGCCATCGATCCCCAACAAATGATCGACCGTCCTATCCACGAACCCCATCACCACTTTTCGGGGCAGCGCCTGGGCTGCGCTGGCAGCCAGGCAGTTCGCCAGGATCATGCCGGCGTCCCAGAAGTGGTAGCGGTAGGTGCGCGCCCGGTATTTCCACGAACTCCTCCAGGTGATTGCTGTGAACACCAACACCGCTGGCGCTCGTTCAACCTGGGTTTCGTCGCCGCTTGCCCGTGCCAGCGCCTCCCGATAATCCCCCCGCCTCAGCTGGCGCAATCCAAAATCTACCGGGCTGAAATGGTAAACACCGGCTTCTAAGCCGGGGATATCCCCACAAACGAGGTAAATTTCGATTGGATAGAGTGCCCCGGCGCAGGCCGCCGCCCGAAAGTAAATCGATTCACCCGGAAATACCATCTTCTTGGTGATGCCGGCAGAGTAGTAGAGCACGTAAGCAACTTGGGCCAGTTCAGGAACGGCTTCCTCAGTTCCCCGTACTTCGGTTTTCCCGATGGCCTCGAGGGCGGGGACGCCTGTTTTAGGCAGATCTTGTGGCAGAGGGATCACCTCCAAATCTGGATAATTCTTGAACGGGTTTGGTTTATTCGCCCAATCCATCGAATGGCCCGATTGCCGCACGCTCATGGGAGAATGTTTCGTGGCCTGGTGGTACCTGCGGGCGGCCTGTGTTTCCTGATTCATTGCCATTAATTTCCTGCTCCTTTCCTCCAGCGTCTAAGCGTGCGCCGGATGCGCTCCCACCATTTGCGCACCAACCCGGCCTGATCCTCCGAAATTTCGTGACGGCTGTAACGTGCCTCGACAAAAGCCTCCGTCAGAGCGGCCAGATCCCGGTCGATTTCTGGCAGAGACGCCTGCAATTTTAGTTGGTATTCGTAAGGCGTTTGGTCTGGCTGCCTGGCAATTCCAGTTTCACCACCGCGCCGCACCATTGCCAGGTAATAAAACAGCACTTTTTGCCGCGAGGATAAGCGGCGTAAGTTAATGCGCTTCCTTACCTCTGGGCCAGGTTTGACTTGCCTTACCGATTGGAACCACTCAATCGCGCCATCTGCGGCTTTTTGCAAGGCGCGGTTTGCACGTCGAAAACCGCCTCGCAACCATTCCCAAGCCTTTCTCAATAAAGCCATTCCAGGAAGCCTGGCCAATTCCTGCCATAACGCTCCGTGCTGTTTACCATATTGGTAAACCGAGAATCCAATCACGCCTAAAAATAATACCCAGAA
>DATCIL010000606.1:0-1012 GCA_036507795.1 Anaerolineales bacterium
CTCTGGCTGCAGGTTATCCACCATGGCGGCCAGGGTCGTGCCCCAGGTAAAGCCAATTACATCGCCGTCCTGGACCATCCGGCTGAAATAGCCTGCGGCAACCGGGCCCAGATCCTGCGAGACAAGCGCGGGCGAATCGTAATCTCTTACATCGGCAACCACCACCTCCAGTAAGCCGTAACGGTCCTCGATCTCTCGCTCGATTTCGGCGTAGCAGCCCGGCTCCTGGGCGACAGATATCTTCACAATCCCCGTCTCCAGCGCCTCACGCAGCAGCCGGGAGACCTTGGGACGTGAAAGACGCAGCTTGCGAGAGATAAACTCCTGTGTGAGCCCGTCCTGGTAATAAAGCCTGGAGACTTTTATCAGCAGCCTTTGTTTATCATTCATAGCCGGTTTCAGATGGCAAGTTTCTTCCCCAATTCGGTGACCGGATAGGCTGCCCGGTCAGGATCCGGCCGAGCGCCGGAAGGTATGCTGGAGCTGCTCGTAGAGCTCCAGGAAAATCCCATATTGTTTTTCGTATATAGCTTTCCCGTCTGGGAAACTGACTCTCTGGCCGGTCGTCACGATCTCTGCGGCGGCCTCTTCATAGGATGAATAAATGCCCAGCGCTTTCCCGCACAACAGGGCATTTCCCAGGTTGGCCGTATCGCCAACGCTGACCGTGGCGATGGGTTTTTTCAAGATTTTGCCAAGCGTGTTCAGCCACACCTGGCTCTTCGACCCGCCCCCCACGGCGCGGATCTCATGGATTGAGATGCCCAGCGATTCCACCGTTTCGATATTATTCCGCAGCGCGAACGAGACGCCTTCCATGATGGCTTTGATGAAATGGGCTTTCTCCGTCTCCAGGTTCACGCCGTAGAAGACCCCTCTGGCGGCCGGATCCCAGTAAGGTGTGCGTTCCCCGTTGAGGTAGGGCAGGAAAATGAGCCCCTTGCAGCCGTCTGGCACTCTTGCCACAGACTCATTATAGCGGTTGAAAATATCGCCGGAGCTGGCCTGCGGG
>DATCIL010000607.1:0-3742 GCA_036507795.1 Anaerolineales bacterium
ATCGCAAAGGAAATTGTTGAAATTCATGAAGGAAGAGTGGAGGTCAAGAGTCAGGTCGGCAAGGGAACCGAGTTTTCGGTTTTCTTGCCGGTGATTCCTAATGAAGCAACTCAAGAAGCGGAGGAACACAAAAGCGTCGTCATCGGAGAAAGCTTAAGATAACGCTAATCAAGATCTTACCGGGAGCGGCATAGCCATACGAAAGAGTGTGGCTGTGCTTTTTTGTTATACAAACATTAAGCTGTAGGTTAGAATATATAGAACAAATAATAAAGGTATAAGGCAGGAGATAATGGTGGATAAAGACAACTCACAAGACCAGGGTGAGGCTACTGGATCCAATCCGCGGAATCCGGGATCCTCTGAACCTGTATGGACCTACCGGGGTTACCAATTGCGCGCCAGCGATTTTACGACCGCAATGGTGCACTTCTTTCGGGCGGAAATCTCCCGGGCAAACGTCTGGCGCCAGAGGTTGGATACCACCACGAATTGGGCGGTTGTCATCACCGGCGCGGTAATTTCCTTTACCTTCAGCGAACCCCTCGGACATCATAGCGTTATCATCCTCAGCACCCTGTTAATCACGCTCTTCCTTTTTATTGAAGCACGACGTTACCGGTATTACGAACTGTGGAGTTCTCGGGTGCGATTGATGGAGACGGATTTTTTCGCCGGGATGTTGGTCCCACCTTTTCATCCTTCTGCAGATTGGGCAGAGAGCCTGGCAGAAAATTTATTGCAGCCTCATTTCCCGATCTCCATGTGGGAAGCGTTTGGCAGGCGGTACCGAAGAAATTATCTTTGGATATTCATTATTCTAGGTATAGCCTGGTTCGCAAAAATGTGGCTACACCCAGTCCCAGCGACCTCATTCACAATGATGTTAGAACGGGCGCAGGTTGGGGGAATCCCTGGCTGGATCGTTTTATCTTTGGGCCTACTCTATAATCTGATCCTGGGTTTTATTGGACTGTTGACCGTGGGGCTGCATGAGGCTTCAGGCGAAGTCTTCCCGCGCTTTTTTGCCGGGGGAGAGGGAAGAGGCATTTGGGGGGATGTCGGCAAACCTCTCGATCGCCTTGGAGCCTGGTTCCGTCCCAGCTCGCGCCGGGAACAATTAATGGCGCTCATCATCACTGATCGCGGGAAGGAGGTCGCCGACCGGATCTTGCAGGATATGAATCGAGGGGTTACTTCCCTTACGGGAAAAGGCATGTACACTGGAGAAACACACAATATTTTAATGTGTGCGCTTACAGCAACAGAAGTAGGGCAGATGAAGTATTTAGTTTGCGATGTCGACAGTCAGGCTTTTGTGATTGTATCTCCTGTCCGGGAAGTGCTTGGCAAGGGATTTCAACCTTTAGAAGAGCGAAAAAAATAGCAAGTCGTCTATCCAACTTCGACTTCCACGCTGTGGTGACCGCTGGCGCCATCCGGCAACGTAGGGGCCCTGCTGGCGGTTTGTACTTCTCCCTCTTCATCAACAGCCCGGACGGTTACCGCGTGTCTTCCGGGGGAGAGCTCAATCTTCGCCCTCCACAAGACCCAGGTCAGTGGAGATAACGCCCGGTCCATCTGGGCCTCGAGCCATTCCCCCTCGCCCACGCGCACCTCAACCCTCTCAATTCCACGAGCGCCGGCGAAGGCAATGCCCCCAACCTCGATACTGCCCGATTCGCGTTTCTGGATAGTATCGATAACCGATGTTGTTTTTACCCAGGCCTGTTCGCTCCAGCCGCGCTGTTCCCAATAGCCAAAATAATCGCTATCGACGGCCTCAATTTTTATGATCCACTTTGGGTTTTTCATGCCAAAACGATCCGGCGTGTAAAGCCGGAGAGGGGCGCCATGTTCTTGTGTCAGAGGTTGGTTGCCCATAGAATAGCAAAGGATAGTCCGGGCGTCATTGACCGATTCAAGGGGCAGTGATTCGGTGTATCCGTCGACGCAAGTGAACTTGATATCAACCGCTTCCGGTCTTAACCTTGCCCGGTCCAGGACATCCTTCAAGCGTGCTCCCTGAAATAACGTCGTGCTGATCAGATCGCCCGCCACCGGGTTCGATATGCATTCCAGCGTGGCATACTGCTCCACCTTGGGAAAAGCCTTAACGGCGTTAAGATCTAATGCCAGGGGATTTTCCACCAGGCCATCGATGACGAGCAGGTAGGATTCAGCTGAGATTTCCGTTTCGCCCTGCGCTCTCAGGCGTTGCAGAAACGAATCCGTTTCCTGCTCGAAATCTTCCAGACCGGGGGGCAGTAAATTGATATCCACCCGGTAAAAATCCTCGATCGGGGTGATCTCAGCTCGAGTGCCCTCTACTGGTGTGAATCCGGCTCCTGTCGGCGGCGGGGTCGGCGCGGTTTGTGTTGGGCTGGGTGTGCCAATCTCCACATCTAGAACTCTTTCTTCTTCCTCGCCTGGAGCCAGCCAGCGCGGCAAAATAACGGCGAGGCCGCTGAGCACGAAAGAACCCGCAATTAACCGGGTGATTATTTGCCGTCTTTCCACATCACCGGGATGCTCCAAGGTCCGGAGATAAGTATCCACGCCCCAGGATAACGCCAGACCCCAGAGCAGACTCAACAGCAAGAGCCAGCCGGCGCCGATGAGCGGTGTGGTGCCGCTCCAACCACTCCAGGCTGCCAGGGGTGAAATGAAGAGCCAAAGGATTAGACCCGCTGCCAGCCCCTTTATATACCAGCGAGGCCGCGTATTGCCGATTGTTACGGCATAAAACGCTCCCAAAAGCGTGAGAATTATCAGCGTCAGGAAATAAGCCATGACGAATTCAAGCGCCTTGCCGAGGACAGATGTGGGTCCCAAGCGCAAGGCGTGCAAGGCCTGGATCATTGTCTCCAATCCAACGCTAACCAGCCCGCCGGGCAAGACGCGTGTGATCCATTCAAAGAATCTAATGGGGATCAAAGGCAAATTGGCCACCTGTTGGCCGGCATATAAAAGCGCTAACCAGGGGATACTGATCACCAGGGCGAACGCCGCGCCCGTGATTGCTCTCTTAATCGTCATGATTCGACTTCCATCAATGGCTTGAGGAAGTCATTCTTATTGCTTCTGGTCATACATCTCGCCAATCGCTGGTTGCATCCAGCACTTCCATCTCCTCTTGGGTCAAACGAAGTCCCACTGCTCCCAAATTGTCCTCCAGTTGCTCAAGGTTGCGAGGTCCGATGATTGGGCTGGTAATGTAAGGATTGGTGAGCAGCCAGCCCAGGGCAACCTGTGAGATTGAAAAGTTGCCTTTTTCTCTACCCAGTTTTTCCATCTTCTCCAATAAGAACCAGTTGCGGTCGTTGAAGTAACGCCGAACGCCTCCCAAACGGGCGCTGTCTGGCGAGTCCCCTTTTCGGTACTTTCCGGTCAGAAATCCACCTGCCAGAGGACTGTAGGGGATGACGCCAAGACCATACGTGGCGCACACTTCGGCCAGTTCTCGCTCGTATTCCGCCCGATGCACAAGGTTGTAGTGCGGCTGCAGCGAATCGTAGCGATCTAAACCCAATTTGTCTGAGGTCCACAAGGCGCGCATCAGGCGCCAGGCTGGATAATTGGAGCAGCCAATAGTTCTAACCTTGCCCTGGCGGATCAGATCGCCAAAGGCGGTCAGGGTCTCGTCAATGGGTGTACTGTCGTCGAAGGAATGCGCCTGGTACAGATCGATGTAATCAGTTTCCATCCTTTGCAAAGATCCTTCGACGGCGTTGAAAATGTG
>DATCIL010000608.1:0-1666 GCA_036507795.1 Anaerolineales bacterium
GGTGTAATCAGCCGGACTGCCCGCTCATACAAGAAGTAATCCCAGGCCCAGTTGATCAGCACCACCAAACGGTTACGAAAGCCGATCAGCCAAAACAGGTGAACTGCCAACCACACCAGCCAGGCGAGGAAGCCGCGGAACTTGAACTTTCGGACGCGGGCTACGGCAGCGTTCCGCCCGATGGTGGCCAAGCTGCCCGGATCACGATAATCAAAGGCCTCCACTGATTTGCCGGTGATCAAGCGCTCAATATTGCGAGCGGCGGTTTTCCCCTGCTGGATCGCAACTGGGGCCATCATCGGCAATGGCTTTCCATCTTCTTTAAGATAAACGCAATCGCCCGCGACAAATGCTTCTGGATAGCCTGGGATCTGCAAGGTCTGCTCCACCACTACCCTACCCTGGCCTTTTTGCTCCAAACCAAGCTTATCCATTAATCTTTCTGAGCGCACGCCCGCAGCCCAGATCAGTGTGCAGGTTGGGATCACCTCGCCGCTTCGAAGCCTGACTTGTCTACCGTCATATTCGACCACTTCCGCCCCAAAACGGACTTCGACCTGTTTCTTTTGCAGCGTTGTGGCTGCGGATTGAGCCAAATCCTCAGGAAATCCGGCCAGCAAACGCTCCTTTGCCTCCAGCAAGATCACCCGGTCATCCTTGAAATTCATCCCCGGGAAATCCTTAGACAACGCCAGGCGGATTAACTCGGACAGTGCTCCTGCGCACTCCACGCCGGTCGGGCCACCTCCAACCACCACGAATGTCCTCAGAGCTCTCAAGACATGCGGGACTTTTTCCTGGCTCGCCCCTTCGAACATGCGCAAGATATGGTTCCTCAGGATCATGGCATCTTCCAGGTCCTTTAAATCAAAGCCGTTGCGGGCAACCGAATCCAGGCCGAAATAGCTGGTCTCACCTCCAACCGCCAGGATTAGATAATCATAGGATATGGGTCCGTTGGAGGTGTAAACCGCTTTTCCGTCGAGATCAACGTTCAGCGCTTCAGCCAGGCGGAATTCAAAGTTTTTCTGCTTTCGGAAGATCGCCCGCACAGGATAAGCGATCTCACTCGGCGCCAGAGCCGCTGTAGCGACCTGATAAAGCAAAGGCTGGAACAGGTGGTAGTTGTTTCTGTCCAGCATCACTACCTTCACAGGCGCTTCACGTAAGGCTTTAGCAGCATGCATCCCGGCAAATCCGGCTCCAACGATGACAACTGTAGGTCGTTTTTCAGTCATGGCAAACTTCCTCTACCAAATAATCTGTCCTAACCTTGTTAATCGTACTTATTGGACCAAATTTAGCACCTTTGCCGAGGAAATTATACCATGATCTGTGCGATATTTCACTAATTAATACTATGGCCAGGGTTATTTCCTTGCCTGGACAAAATTGTCTCCAGCAGCGGCAAGAAATCCCCGACTCTTTTAGCCCGGATGACCCAATCCCAAAACGGCTCGAACTTTTTCCAACCCGATACGTAGGCAACGTGTCGAAGCCGTTCTACCCAACCTTCCTCAGCCCAGGCGGACCTGAAGATCGAGCCCCAACCGTAAAAATCGTGGTAGGCGCGCCAATACCCGGCTTCCAAAACTTTAGGGCTCATTTTCATCGGGTGGAAAACTACACGACGCGTGTCGTATAAGTCCCAATGATGAGAGGAGAT
>DATCIL010000609.1:0-3555 GCA_036507795.1 Anaerolineales bacterium
GTCAGCTTGCCTTCGTAAGAACCGACCAGCTTGGCTCCGGCAGTCAGCGCAGCCAGTTCGGCAGCAAAGCCCGATTCCTCCTTGACCAAAGAAACCGTAACCATCTTCAGGCCGCCTTTGGCGCTGGAGCAGGGCAGCCGGACGGCAAATTCGCTCATCTTCTCGGCCAGCGGTTTCCAGTCTTTACGTTTCCGGCACGCTTTCAGCACCCCTAAACCGCTGGCTAGCCCGTTGCGAATGTCTTCCACCGTGGTAGGCACATAGCTCAGTTCAAATGTCTCAGCGCGTGCGTCGAAAATACCGATCTTCGTGTACGTGCTCCCAAAATCTACGACCAGCATCTTCTCGTCGGCCAGTCCAGTCACGCCGATTTCCTTGCGAAATTGGGCCACAACCTGGTCATTGATCTGCTCAACCTCTGCGTCCTCAGCGATGTAGCTGGCGTCATCCGCCCGGCTGACGTCTTTGTAGAAGTACCAGGGATAGCGCTGGCGCACCAGGTCCACCCGTTCAAACTCGCTGCCGGCTTTTATGCCATCCCACTCGTCGATGCGGCACATTCCATCGACCACCTTGGTGCGGCAGGCTCCAGCCATCTCGTAGCGCCGGTCTACCACTGTGATATGCGGACCCTGGTACAGGCCGATTTGCAGCCCAAGGTCCAGCGTATCCCCTGCGATCACCCCACAGGATCCGGTGGCATAGTTGCTTTCATCGATCAAGCTCAGCAGCATGCTCTCGAAATTCTTCTCTGGATCCTGCTCGGGTTCCTTAGCCCAGTCCCAGAAGTTCTCCGGGCTGATCGCTCCCTCATACCCGCCTAGAATGGCTCCGTGCAGCACGTTATACATGGCGCCCTGTTTGAGTTCGAGCTTGCGCGCTTTCAAGACTGGGTCGGACCAGATGTCCGGGACGTTGCCCTTGACAAAGTCCCAGCACACATGTTTGACGATCTCGCAGGATTCGATGATGTCGTCGGCTGTGGCCTCGTGGTGAGCTTCGGAATGGGTAACCACGTGCAGGATATCGGGCTGCATGTACAGCTGGGTGTAAATCCCAAAGGCCAGATGTCCCTTGGCCTGGTTTAGATTGGGCGGGAAACTGGGCAAACCTGAGCGGGTTTGGCGGATAATATCGAACTCAAAGTGACGGGTGAGAGGCTCAGCCAGCTCATAGGCGGCTTTCATCTTCGCCAGGTCGTCCAGAGCGGAAATCTCTGGCGGGAGCTCGAACATCATCTGCATGACGTAATGTTTGATGCCCTTTTTCAGAGCAATGATGGCGCAGAGAACGTGATCGGTGACCTGCATGTCGTCGCTGGCGTAGCGCAGACCCCACTGGTGGGGATCGTTTATCTCCAGTGGTTTGCCCAGCGAAGCCCAATATTCGATCGTACCGAAGTGTTCGTCAAACGCATCCCGGATGCTGATCGGCCCGCGACCATCCAGTTCGTTATAGAAGAAGATTGGCACGGCTGGGAAGCAAATATTCAGGTATTCTTCCCAGAGACGGGCCAGGGTCACCAGCTCGTCAGTGCCCGTATAAATGCGGGTCATGGGATGATTTCCCTGTTGTGTGGCCGCTTTCAAACGCTCAAGATCTTGCACCGTTCGGATGGGAGCGCCGCCCTGGCCAGCCAGGTATTTGCTGGGATTTTCTTCCCCGCGAATGAACTTGGCCAGCAGCTCCTGAGAGGTCTGGTCAGGAGCCAGGGAGACGATCTCAAAGGCGCCGGCGCCAGCCAGTTTCTCAATGGCTCGCACCGTGGGTTCGATCGTATCGGCGGCGATACCGATGTGCGCCCGGATGATGGGTCGATCTTCTCTCTCGCGCACCTGGCGAATCCGTTCGACCAGGAAGTCGGACCATTGTGTATCTCGCTCCGCATTCTCCGCAGGCAGCCGCAGCGCGAAGCGCTCCAGTTCCTCCATGCTAACGAAGTCGTCGGCGATCAGTTCGAAGAAATTTCGATAGGTTTCTTTCTCACTGTACGTCCTGGCGACATCTTCCAGATCGAAGTGCTTCTCCTCCTCGCGAATGAAGCGGTCCTCTTCTAGGGCAACCCCGGTCATTGCGCGCACCAGGTTGGCAGCTGGCCGCAGCCCCCCGAAACAGTAGCGAATGCCGCTTTCTCTCGGGTGCACACCGTATTGCGTGGCGGTCTCTATGAATTCGCTGATCAGCTTATCCACGTGCAGATCCCCCAGGCGCATGGAGATGCCGACGACTTCTGGCCGGGATTCGCGGATCTTGTTGATCACCTCGTGAATCGGAACGGCTGGTCCCAATTTTATGGTAACGTAGCCAAGACCCTGATCTTCCATCCATTCGGCAAAAGTTTCCACACCCAGGTTGTGTACGCATTTGCCCACCGCGCCCACCATCACTCTGCGTCTCGGACCAGGGTCCGGGAGCTCCTCCTCGGATGCCTCCTGCAGCGGGTTCAAAGATGCCTCACTCATAATATACCTCCTTTAGCTTGCACTTCTTAAATCTCTTCTCAGTAATTCGGGGGAATGTGTGGCTGCTGTGCGGGCTCTCACCGCACAGCAGCCACACACCTCCTTCTTTTGAGACGATCCCTTCTTATAAATAGAAAGTTTGCATCAGGCTATTAAGATCGTGGTACCCGTAGCGCTGCGGCGCTCGGGTTGCTCCAATATCGCTGCCTTGCAGTTTGCCTGCTGCCAGGTAAACCCGACCCAGCCGACCTTGGGCCCAGGTGATCACCTTATCCATAACCGGGGTGGCAATGCCAACCAACTCGGCCAATCCTCGCGTCACAATCAATCCATATGGAATGTCCTCCCCAAGATAGCGAGCCTGGAAATCCGGCGCCAGCCCGCCATTGGCAGGCCGCATCGGGGCTTTCAGGCCAGCATAGCTGCGATTGCTCAGGATACAGGTGTGCAGCGTGGATGGATCCTCGATATCATCGTGATAAGCACGCCGAAACCATTCCAAAAGTGGCCGAACGGCGGATAGGTCAAGTTCGTGAAACTGGCTTTGTAGGGCAGCACCCACACTCCGAACCTCAACGCTTAATTGCTCCAGAACCGCGACCGTAAATTCGTCTACGGCGTGGTAAAAGAGCGGCGCATCCTGATAGACAGGGCCATTCCACTGGTGGAATAATCCAAACATAATGCCTGGGTGAATGATCTGGCCTGTACCTGCCAGCGTCAGGCTTAAAAAACTGGCAGTCGCTAAGATCGGCACGTCCAGCAAGTCGCTTAACCGGCTTGCCAGGTCGCTGGCATGTTGAGGCGGCCATGCAGCCAGATCGACGACGGCTTTGGTTCCCAAGATTTCGACTTCCTGGCCGTATTTCTGTATCCGGCATGCCCACGGGAGCGTCTGCAGACCAAATAGGATTGGCAGGCGGGCGCCTCCATCCAGGATCTCTTTGGCGCACAGGTCAAAAGCGCCCCGCGCCGCTAACGCCCCAACCCAGATGGCTTCATCGAGATGCCCGGCAATATCGGCCAAAATGGTCTGGTGAGCAAAGGCGGGCAGCGCTAACAGGATGAGCTGTGAACCGGGCACCACCTCTTC
>DATCIL010000610.1:0-1178 GCA_036507795.1 Anaerolineales bacterium
GGCAGTATGATCGCCGCCAATCATGTCTACAATCTTACCAAGCCCGACGGTTTGAGCCTCGGTTCCATCGCTCCAGGGTTGTATTACACCCAGCTTACCGGCCGCAAAGAAGTCCAGTTCGACTGGGCCAAGTTCACTTGGGTTGGCTCTCCGGAGAAGAATGGAACTTTGCTCTTCATGCGCTCAGACACGCCATACAAAACCTTGCAGGATATCCGCATCGCAAAGGAGCCACCGCGCTGTTCGGCGACCGGGGTTGGCACCAGTGGCCATGACGTGCCCAAACTTTTTGAGGAGACCATCGGGCTGAAGTTCAGGCTTATTACCGGCTATCCCGGAGGCGCTGAGCAGGATTTAGCGATGGAACGAGGGGAGGTCCACTGCCGCGCGATCACCATCGCCGCGTACTTTAGCAGGGAGCCGTTCATCACCTGGCACAAGACAGGTTTCGTCCGCGTCATGATTCAGACCCCACGCCAGCGCAACCCCAAGATTCCCGATGTGCCTACCCTGTTTGAGCTAATGGACCAGTACAAGACGCCTGACACCAAGCGACGCCAGGCGCTCGTATACTTGGGCGCCAGCGGTTTTGGTTCCTGGCCAATCGTCTCGACGCCGGGTCTGCCGGCTGATCGCGCCTCGATCCTTCGCGAGGCGTATGCCAAGACGATCAAAGATCCAGAGTTCATGGATGAGGCTAAAAAACGAGGCTGGGAGCTCAGGCCCGTGAGCGGCGAAGAGCTGCAAGCGTTGGCCAAAGAAGTCATCGACCAGCCTCCCGAAGTCATCGAATGGTTGAAAAAGCTTTTGTCTAAATGATCGGCGGAAGGCGCAGAAGGAAAATCGAAACGCGTCATCGCCGTCGCCCAACCCGTCTACCTTGCCGCGCTTTGAAGCGTATTCTATGTAAGTCATTCGTATCCGAATCACCAGCGTTCTTCGATGACAACGCGCCGACGTGGAATCGCCCGAGAAACGAGTTGATTCCGCCGCCAAGATGCGGTAAGGAGCAGGTTCCACCGGTTCTAAGCGAGCGCAGGAGAGTCCAATGCTTGAGGTTTTCATTATCGGTTTCTGGAAAGTGGTGGCGTGGCCGGCCTTCGGCTATCTGTTGATAGGGATTTCCATTGGCTTTTTTGTTGGATTGCTGCCCGGCCTCGGTGGTCTGGCAACGCTGG
>DATCIL010000611.1:0-2703 GCA_036507795.1 Anaerolineales bacterium
AGCTGCGCGGCCTGGCGCAGCGTGGAGCTGATAAAGATGAGAAACAGCAGCGCCGCTACGGCAGCGCCGACGAAATCAAAAATCGTCATCCCGCCGATGGCGGTATCCCACACCGGATTTCCCCAGAAAAAAATCAGCGTATTCACAGAGACGGCGATGGCGCGAACTTCCGTCGGGCCGAGCTTGCCGTAGGAGATGCGGAATTCTCCGGTCACGCAGGTGCGCACGAAAACCAAAACCGACATCAGCAGATAGCCAACCAGGGCAAGGCAGGCAATCTCGAAACGCATGAACGGGGACAACCCGATGGCCAGAAAAATCAAAACTTCATTAAATGAATCCACGGTATGATCGACAAAAAATCCATACTTGGGGCGCTGTAGCTGACGGTGGCGGGCCAGCGTCCCATCCATGCTGTCGCCAAACCAATTGATCACAAAACCCAGGTTAGCCAGCCATAAATAATTGCGGTCAAGGTTGGTCAGCGCGTAGCTCACCAAAATTAGAAAAGCCCCGAACACGCCCAATCCCGTGAGAATGTCTGAGTTTATCCAGGCCGGCATATGCCTGGCGAACCATTTTAAGACCGGTCTTTCAAGCGGTCCGAGCAAAATATCATTGACGCGCTTGTGCGTCTCAATTTCGGCCATTGGCCCTCCTCGAAGATCTGCGTGCTACGTATTTCGTATTATTTCGCGACCAACCTCAATCGCAAATCGCTATTCCTAATTCGCCCCTTGCTTTAGCTCCGGCCATACCGGATAAAACATTGCCCACTGGTGCGGGTCCTGACAAATCATCTCCTCGGCCACCTTCAAGGCTGCCTCCGCATTGATAAGAATCTCCGTTTCGCGGTCGCGATGAGTCCGCATATGAAGCGGATCAGAAACCAAAAAGGAATATCTCCCGCCCGGCCGCAGCAGTCCCGAAGCCACCACGAGAGGCACTTTGGTCTTCAAGGCCAGCTGGACATGGTGGACTGGAAGCGAGGCCGGCCGCCCAAAAAATCGGGGACGGTGCTTCAGTCCGGGCAGCGGGCGGTCCAGTCCGGTCAGCACAGTTCCTCCATTACGCAACCGATGGACCGCCTCATGAAGGGAGGCCACAGAGGCCGGCACGATCTCCATGCCCGCCCGGGCGCGCATCTCAGTCTGCCACTCGTAGCCCCTGGTTAGCTGCGGAAGGGTGATCACCAGGGCCTGCAGGCCCCGCAGACTGGCAGCCTGCATGACAATGTCAAAGCTGCAGGAATGCATACCGACGACGATCAAACCCTCTTCCCGATTCTGGCTCTTCTGAATGATCTCCAGGCTGGCCGGGCTAAAGTCGATCAGATCCCATAAGGCAGCGTCATTATGGATATAGTGGTAGAGATCGTAGATACAATGGGCAGTATTGCGAAACGTTTCTTGAACAGCCCGATCTAACTGCTCCTCGGAGAAGCTGTCCCCGCTTACGACGCATTGGTTGGCGCGTACCGCCTGGACGATATCCCAATCCTTGTGCCCTGCAATCCAGCTGGCAACGGCGTAAGCAACGCGGTAGCCGGCACGCGGCGGCAGGCCGCGCGCCAAGCCCAGCGCCAGTCCAACACCCAGACGGCTGTTAATAATCGCTTGCGGCTTAATTCGCATGCGATCGGAGCCTCCACTTTCTCAGATCTCTCTTCTCCGGAACCCAAACCAACCTGGAAATTATATCACCTCAGGACTCTCTAATTATTTTGTGCAAAAATTGCTGGGCCAGTGGGGGGAGAGAAGAAGGCTATGAGGATCAGGTCACCGTTGTCACGGAGACACGCGGCCCGCTGGAGGGCAAGCGCGTCGTGCGCGGTCATGAGGACGTAACCGCCCCAGGTGCATCGTATAGGATAAAATTAGCGCATGAATCGAACTTATGCTTACCTGATCATGCTGGGTTGCCTCTTCCTTGCCGCCTGCATCCCCGAGGCGACCACCGAGCCCGGGCAGACTCCACTCACCGAGACCCTTGAGCCCCAGGGCATCACGCCCACGGCGTCCGCCGCGCCAACGCAAACCGCCGCGGTTACCGCAAACATCACGACAACTATCACACCCACCGAGACCGCTGCGCCAACTCCGGCGCCCCTGCAGTTCAGCCCGTGGGCCTGGATTAAGATGTTCGACCTGGAACGCGGCTGGGCGGTCGATCCGGGCGGGGCGCTATTCCGCCTGGGCGCCGAGCTCGACGGTTGGCAGGAGGTTACCCCGCCGGAGGCGCAGGTGAGCAGCCAGGTAGTGACCTGGTTTATGGATCCGCAGCGCGCCTGGCTGGTCTATCTTGGCGAGCCCATTCCCTCTACCGGTCCCTGGGACGTCTGGCGCACGGCCGACGGCGGACAGAACTGGCATAAAGCCGGCGCGCTCCCTTCCGTCCAGGAGGGACTGGCCCTGGTGGAGATCTTCTTCGTGGATGCCGATCACGGCTGGGTCCTGGGTCAGATTTATCCCGGCATGCACCAGGTGTTCGCCGTGCTCTACGCAACCAGCGACGGCGGGGACAGCTGGCAAATCGTCTCCAATCCGTTACCCTCTAGCAACACCGCAGATACCAACCTGCCTGGCAGCTACAGCCTGCCCTTTGGGAACCAGCCAATTGTCTTCGTCTCTCCCCAGACTGGATTCACTGGCGGCGATAGCCTATACAAAACCGAAGACGGCGGATTTACCTGGCAGCCACAGC
>DATCIL010000612.1:0-1669 GCA_036507795.1 Anaerolineales bacterium
CAATGGCCAGACCGGGCGGGTGCGTAGCGAAAGACCGGCCGGCAGGGCGGGCGGCCTGTTCTCCTGGCTCTTCAGCGATGAGTAAACGATTAATTCATCACGCAGGGTTGAAATTACGGGTTATAATTTTCATGAAACCAGTCATAAATATTGGTTTTGGAATCCCCCCCAGCCCCCCTTGATAAGGGGGGAGCAGAGGCCTCCGAGCGATGCACTCCGTCGCCGCCCCTTGATAAGGGGGAAGGAGAATCCCCCCCAGCCCCCCTTGATAAGGGGGGTGAAGAGGCCACCTGCAATGACACCTGGCAAGGCTTTCGGACTTTAAGAAAGCCCTGGGGATACTCTGGATAATCTTATGGCACTCGATAGTTTCGGACGTTTAATTTCATATTTGCGGATCAGTTTGACCGATCACTGCAATCTGCGCTGCGTCTACTGCATGCCGGAGGATATGACCTTCCGGCCCAATGCCGATTTGATGCAGGACGACGAGATTATCCTCTTCGTGCGCATGTTCGCCCGCCTCGGCTTTCACAAGATCCGGCTGACGGGCGGTGAACCCACGGTGCGCGCCAACCTGGTCGAGCTTGTCAGGGAGATTGCCCAAACGCCCGGGATTAATTCGGTGAGCATGACCACCAACGGCATCTTGCTCGCGCGCCTGGCCCACCAGCTTAAGGAGGCCGGTTTGCAGCGCGTGAATATCAGCCTGGACAGCCTCGATCCGGATAAATTCCGCCGCCTGACTCGCTGGGGCAAACTGGAGGACGTGTGGGAGGGAATTCAAGCTGCGGAAGATGCCGGGCTGACCCCCATCAAGATCAACGCCGTCCTCGTTCAGGGCTACAATGAAGCCGACGTGGTCGAACTGGCCGGATTAACCCTTGACCACCCCTGGCAAGTCCGTTTCATCGAGATGATGCCGTTTGCCGGCGCCACAGATTTGCAGACCAACCATGTGGTCAAGGCCTCCGAGATGCATGAACGCATCCAATCTGTTTTAGGTCCACTGCAGGTGGTCAATGACGGTAAACTGGACGGCGAGGCGCGGTTATTCCGCCTCGAGGGCGCAAAGGGCAATTTGGGGTTCATTTCATCAGTCACCCAGCCTTTCTGTGCGTCCTGTAATCGCGCTCGCCTCACCGCCGATGGCCGTTTACGGCTGTGTTTGCTGCGTGAGGGCGAGGTTGACTTGCTAACTCCCCTGCGCGCCGGAGCAACGCTCGAGGACCTGCGCGCGTTAATCCTGAACGGCATCTGGCAGAAGCCCTGGGGACATGGTCTGGAGGAAGGCGTTATCCCCATGAACCGGGTGATGAGCGAAATCGGGGGATAAATTGCTGGCGCCAAACGGCATAACTGCAATCCTGTTCGATTTGGACGGCACGCTACGCTTCAGCCGTCCTTCTTATTTTCAGGCGTTTTTTGATTTCGCCCTTCAGGCTGGCGCCGCCGGCCTGGCAGATAACCGGCAGGCTGCCATGCGCTGGCTGCATTACTATTGGGCTCAATCCAAGGAGATGCTGGCCGACCGGGAAAAATTTGTTGAGCAGGAAGAACTCTTTTGGAACAACCATGCTCGCCGCGGCCTGATGGCCTTCGGCTGTCCGCCGGAGAGAGCCGAAGCGCTAGCGCCTGAAGTTAACCGCCTGTTTTCGGAGAACTACAG
>DATCIL010000613.1:0-6205 GCA_036507795.1 Anaerolineales bacterium
TTCTGGCGGTTGTCCGCCAGCCTCAACGGACCCTTTCTGAACTGAGCCCCCAAAATTTTCCATGGGGAGTAGCGTTGGTCGAGCCGCAGGATCCAGGCAACGTTGGCACGATTTTGCGGACGATTAATGCAGTTGGCACCAGCGGGCTGATTTTGCTGGACGACAGTGTAGATGCATATCATCCCACGGCAGTGCTGGCAAGCATGGGCGCCCTGTTCTGGCATCCGGTGGTGAATGCTGAATTCGGCGAGTTCGTCGATTGGGCGAAGAGGTCCGGTTATCATGTTTATGGCACTTCGGCCGCTGCCGGCCGAGATTACCGGGAGGTGGCGGTTTACCGTCGACCGCTGATCCTCCTAATGGGCAGCGAGCGCCAGGGGTTGGCGGAGGCCCAGGCAGCCGTGTGCGAGGAGTTGGTTCGCCTGCCGATGCGCGGCGAAGTCACTTCCTTAAATCTGGCAGTAGCAACCGGAATCCTGCTCTATGCAGTGCTGGATTCATTGGAATAAGCGGTTGGAACAAAGACACGACCACTGGTAGGGAAATCCCTGCTCTTTTTATTGCCCTCAATTTGGTCTGATTTGACTAAAATGTTGTTGTAACTCATTTAGAATCGAGTAAACTATAGTCATTCAATTTCGTCCTTGGCATATTCCCAATACCAAGTGCTGAATGCGCTGTCCCAACTGTCAAAACGAAAACCCCGATTCCGCAAAGTTTTGCAATGAGTGCGGCACCCGTTTGCCCGTTCGCTGCCCCAACTGCCAGCATGCCAATCCCGCGGGTTCAAAATTTTGCAACGACTGCGGTGCAGCTTTATCCAGCGTTCCATCTCCTGCAGCCCCGGCTTCCCCGGTCTCGTCTCCCGACCGGGATTCACCCTCGTCGTTACACCAACTTGCCCCCCGGGATTTCATCCACAAACTCGAGACTGCCCGTAAACAGAAGAGCATGGTTGGCGAACGCCGTATCGTAACTATCCTCTTTTGCGACATTAAAGGCTCCACCCGAGCCGCCCGGCAGCTCGACCCCGAGGAATGGGCCGAGATCATTAATGGCGCTTTCGAACACATGATCCGGCCAGTGTACAAGTACGAAGGTACGGTAGCCCGGCTTATGGGAGATGCCATCTTGGCTTTCTTCGGGGCACCAATTGCTCACGAAGATGACCCGCAGCGCGCCGTTCTGGCGGGTTTGGCGATCAACGAAAGGATCCAGCCCTATCGCCAACAGGTTCTTGATCGCTGGGGCCTGGAGTTCAACGTTCGTGTGGGAGTCAACACCGGCCTGGTGATGGTTGGTCAGGTCGGGTCGGACCTGCAGATGGAATATACTGCTCTGGGAGATGCGATTAACCTGGCGGCCAGGATGGAGCAGACCGCGCAGCCGGGCACGGTGCAGGTCAGCGATGATACCTATAAATTAATCGCTCCGCAATTCGAATTCCAGGATCTGGGGCTGGTCGATGTTGCCGGCCGCGATGAGCCCGTGCATACTTATCGTCCCCTGGCTATCAAAATGAACGCCGGGCTATCTCGGACTCCGGATCGAACGAATGCTCCCATGATCGGGCGAGAAAAAGAACTCGAACGCCTCAGCTCATTGATGGATAATCTCCAGCAGGGTATCGGCGGCATTGTTTGCATCCTGGGAGAGCCGGGATTAGGCAAGAGTCGACTGGTGCAGGAATTGTATGCGAGCGTTATCGAAAGGGATGGCTCTCCTGATTCTGAAAAGATCCACTGGTGGGAAACTGCTTCGCTTTCCTATGAAGCTTCGCAGCCGTACGCCATCTTTCAGCGACTTCTGCGCCGCCTGTTTGCGCTCAGGTCCAATGATTCGCGGGCTTCAATCGATGAGAAAATAAGGAGTGCCCTTCTGAATGGTCCTCTGGATCAGAACATCTTTTTGACCCTGCTGACCGGTTCGGCTGGCCTCGAAGATGGCGGGCGCTTTTCTGCTTTATCCGAGGAAGCTCGCCAGGAACATTCCGGGCTCGAGGGAGAGGCATTCAAACGCCAGCTTTTCAATGAGGTGTACGAACTCTGGAAGCTGGAGAGCAGCCAGGCTCCAACAGCAATCGTTTTCGATGACTTGCATTGGGCTGATCCGGCATCGACCGAGTTGTTGGAGCATCTTTTCCGGCTGACCGATTCATCGCCCTTGTTGCTGATCTGCGCGCTCCGGCCCGACCGGGAAGCCCCGAGCTGGCGCTTGAAGCAGACCGCCGAGTTTCATTACCCTCACCGCTACCTTGAAATTAGTTTGCGTTCCTTATCGAGGGAAGACACCAATCATCTGTTGGATAACCTGCTGGACGTCACCAACCTGCCTGAGCAGCTCCGCCGGCGGGTTATCGAAAAAACGGATGGCAATCCTTTCTTCGTAGAGGAGGTCGTCCGGGCGCTTGTGGACAGCGGTGCGCTCACCCATGCGAGCGGTTCTGGTGCCACCAGCATGAAAGTGAACGGAGACATCCATGAGATCGATATCCCTGAAAATCTGCAAGCAATCTTGAGCGCCCGCATCGATCGTCTTGAAGAGCAGGCCCGCCGCACCCTGCAGCTGGCCTCGGTCATTGGGCGATCCTTTTATTTCCGCATCCTCGATGCTGTTAACAATACCATTGCCGCAGCAGGCAGCCAGCTCGACCGGCAGCTGCTTACCCTGCAACGCGTTGAACTGATCCGGGAGGCTGCCCGCATACCCGAATTGGAGTACGTATTTCGCCACTCGCTGACCCAGGAAGCGGCTTATAAGACGATTTTGCTGCGCCAGCGCCGCGAATTTCACCTCCGGGTGGGCGAAGCCATAGAACAGCTCTTCCCGGAGCGCGTGGACGAGTTCGCTGCTGTGCTGGCGCATCATTTCCACGAGGCCCGGGACCGGCGGGCGTTCGATTATGCCCTGCTGGCGGGAGACGCTGCATTCCGACTGTTCGCCATCCCTGAAGCGCTGGCACATTATAGCCACGCCTTGAGCGCCGCCGATGCTAAAGAACTCGAACCGGGCAGGCTGCTCCATCTCTATCTGCGCCGTGGTCGCTGTTTTGAATTGTTATCCAGGCACGCGGATGCGATCCAAAACTATGAGTCAATGAGAGAAACGGCGAGCCAGCTCGGGAACCCTGAGATGGAACTGGAAGCGCTGCTGGCCCAGGCAACCGTGAACGCCATTCCAAGCACCGTTCAAAATACGGCTGCGGGCAAATCCCTGGCGCAGCAAGCCCTGGCGTTATCGGACAAGTTGGGAGACGAAAGAGCGCAAGCCAGGATCCTTTGGGTATTCATGCTCTTAGAGATTTACGCCGGCGGTATGCGCGCTGGGATTCCATATGGCCAACGTTCGGTGCATTTATCCCGCCAATACGGTCTGCGTGACCAGCTGGCATACAGCCTGCAGGACCTGGCGCTTGCCTATATCGGTGTTGGCCGGCTCGCCGACGCCGATCAGGCCCTCGGGGAGGCCGGGCCGATTTGGGAGGATTTGGGCAATTTGCCGATGAGGGCGGAGAACCTGGCGAACGCGGCCCTGGTCCTCCTGATGACCGGGAGGTTTGCTGAAGGCATCGCAGCCTCCGAGGAAGCGTTCCGCATCGCCCAATCCATTGATAATCACTGGGGACAGACCAACGCCAGGGTCTTCGTCGGATTGATCCATCTGGCGCGGGGTGAGATCGACCGGGCGCTGGAGCGTGCGCACGGCATGATCGCTTCGGCCGAAAAAGTCGGCCATCCGGCGAGGGAGATCGGAAGGTTCCAGTTATCCTGGTTGTACTACCTGCTTGGAGATTACCAGGAATCTAAAAAGCTGGCTGAAAAGGCCGTAGAAGAGGTGGAAATCTTCCTCCCCTTCCGGCCGATCAACCTGGCGATGCTGGCCAAACACCGGCTTAGAGAAGGTAAATTGGCGGAGGCCGAAGCACTATTTGATGAAATTATTCAACTTGACATCCGGGATACTCTTCTCATCATCGACGTCGTCGTGGACCTGGTGTCCATCGAACTTTCGATTGGGCGTGGCGACTCGGCAGAGTCGCTCGAGAAGATCCAGAGGCTCATGACCCAATTAGAGGATTGCGGAGCAAGCTACTTCATGCCGGATCTCTGTCTGCTCAAGGCTCAGGTTCTCCTGGAGAGCGACGAGCAATTGACAGAGGCATACGAGGCGCTGCAAAGCGGTCGCCGGGTCGCCGAGCGGATTGGCTCCGGGACTGTATTATGGCGCATCCTGGGGGCCTTGGCGCAGCTCGAGCGCCAACGCGGCAACCAGGTGGAGGGCGCCGAGTTCATGGAACGCGGCCGGGAAATCGCCGGCTTTATTGCTGGAAATATCAGCGATTCACAGCTAAGGGCCGCATTCCACCAATGCGCAGAAGCGCAGGGTGTGAAAATCAAATTGGACTCTTGAAAGAAGGAAGTTAGCCGCATGAATATCATCGACAACCATCGTGAAGGCCTCAAATGGGCATATGAGCTCCTGGAAATGACCATGGCGGACGTCACGGCTGAACAAGCCCACTGGACTCCGCCGGGGATTGCCAACCCGTTGGGCGCCGTCTATGCCCACGCAGTGTGTGAGTTGGACGCCATCATCCATGTCTTGCTGCAGGGCATTGAACCGCTCTTTGCCAGCACCTGGGTCGCTAGATCCGGCATCAGCGAACCGCGGTGGCAGGCCAACTTTGATTGGGCGCGCAATCTGAAGATCGATCTGGCGGTTGCCCGCGAATATGCCCAGGCGGTGTATGCCGATGCAGACGCGTATATAGCAACCTTAAATGAGAGTGATTTGGAGCGGAAGGTGGATTTAAGCGCCCAGGTTCTCGGCATTCCCACGGTTAATTGGTGCTTGAACGCCCTGGTGATCAGTCACATCAACAATATGGCGGGGGAGATTTCGGTGTTGAAGGGACTGCAGGGGACAAAGGGCTATCCTTTTTAGGTTTATCCATTCCCCATCACTGCTCGGTCCGTTTATGATAGCGACGCTGACGCTGCTTAGCTCGGTGCAATCATGACAGAGTTGGAAACTAAATTACCGCGGACAAAATTCGCAACCATTATCGAATATTCTGTGCAAATAGCGTTCCTGATCTGGATTTTCGCTTGCTTGGCCCTATTGATACTCTTTCTGCAGCTTTCCAAAAATGTAAGCGAGTCCTGGCACGCGGTATTTAGACCAGCGACCGTTCTGCTCATATCGGGCCAGTCGCCCTATCAAAATCAAGGCTTCTATAGTCCACCTTGGGCCCTCATTCCTTTCATTCCCATGCTGATTTTCTCGCCCTTTGTTGGAGAGATTGTCATAGGAGTCGTCACCATATTTTCCTACTGGTACGCCGGCTGGAAACTTGGGGCAAGTCCGCTTTTGGCGGCGCTAATCGCAACGACTCCATTTGTTCTTTATAACGCCATCACCGTAAATGTGGACTGGATGGTTGCCCTGAGTCTCATCGCGCCAACACCACTCAGCCTTATTCTCGCAGCGGCTAAACCGCAGCTCGGATTCGCCCTAATTATTTACCATCTCGCCATCGGCATCAAACGTAGAAATATCGCCAAATTGATTAAAGATTTCGCTCCACTTGCCACGCTTTCCATTCTCTCCATAGCTATCTATGGCCCCTGGATGGTGACGCAAAATCCTGTAGATAAGCCATGGAACCGGAGCATTTGGCCCTACGGCATACCGATAGGCCTGGCGATATTATCAGCCGCCATCCGGGGGGAGCGAAAAAATCTTTCGCTAGCGGCATCGCCATTTCTTACGCCTTATCTTGCCCAGGCTTCCTTCGGCTTGCCGGTATTGGGTTTATTGCCAGCTCAGATCGAAACTGCCCTCGCCGTAATCGGTCTTTGGATAATAAGACTGATCACAAGGCGCCCTATCTAGTTCTGCTTTGTTCAAATGAGAGAAGCCAGAATCGGAATCGCCGTCCGATCCGGGCGGCGATTCTAGTGTTTTTAGCAGGTGCCCCCACGGGGATTCGAACCCCGGTTTTAGCCTTGAAAGGGCTACGTCCTAGTCCCCTAGACGATGGGGGCAGCCTAATCCATTGCTTTCGATTTCTCGAAGGGGACTGAGCGCCGCTGATTATACACCATCGTGGGTGGAATTACAATCCTTAAATCAGCTCGAGAAATTTCTCTACCACCGCCGGGTCGAAATGTTTGCCGGCCTGTTCCTCTAAATACTGGCGGAC
>DATCIL010000614.1:0-2225 GCA_036507795.1 Anaerolineales bacterium
TTGCGCATTCCGTGTAAAAAACCCTCTCCCTGGCATTACCATGGAGAGGGGTACAATCTGAAACACTCACGATTCACGCTTTACGATTTACGCAATACGCTCTAGGTCCTGGGGGCGCGCCGGAACAGGCCGACGATGAACAGCAGCACGACCGCGCCAAGGATTGCCACGATCAGGCTGGTCAGGTTGAAACCCGTGACGCCCTGAGCGCCAAATGCGTTCATGATGAATCCCCCGAGGATTGCGCCAACAATACCGACGATAATATTGGCGAGGGCGCCCATCTGAGCATCCCGGCCCATAATCATGCTGGCAATCCAACCAGCCAGCGCACCAAAGACAATCCATAAGACAATATTAAGTAACATCTTTTCCTCCTATCTCGTTTCTAAATTGGTTAATTAACCGTATTTACTCAGGCTCGAGTGAACCTTACCACCGCAGGTGACCTCTATAGGGGAAGTTACCCGCTTCAACGTCGTCCTTGATGTCGAATCGCCCGGTGACACCCTCGTAAATACCTTCGCCGCTGTCCTCCACGATAGCATGTTGACAACGTCCAAAGATCTCTCCAACCAAGTTGGCGCAATCCTGGTACTTCGCCTCGAATTTGTAAGTTGTCCGAAATGTGTCGTTCCCGCTGTCCTCTCCAACGAAGGTTTCGGTCCCTGTCTCTCGGTAGGTACCGCTCGGCGAGCATACGGCGGTCTCGACGAATATATAAAGACAACCTTCCAAATCCCCGGTCATTCTGAGGGCTAAGTCGGAACCCTCGCCCTCAGGGTCGGTACATTCACCAGGAGCGGCAAAAAAGCCGATCCCCGATATCTGCATCGCTCCCGCGGCGCTCACCGGGAAGGGAGCCGTCAATGCAACACTGATAAGTGCCACCGCCGACAGGGCAGTGACCGCTAAGAACTTCAATCGTCGTTTCATAATTCTTATCTCCTATTCAGTGATTAATTCAGTGTGTATCTAGCCAACATTGTAGTGATGACATGGTTTTTGAGCAATCATAGGCAATATCTCCCTCCAGAACTTACTATCTTCCTCTGTAACTGCTCAGGCTATCGAGCCAGTAACTGCTCGATGATCTCTTGTTGCTGTC
This sequence comes from Anaerolineales bacterium, assembly GCA_036507795.1. Taxonomy (GTDB): domain Bacteria; phylum Chloroflexota; class Anaerolineae; order Anaerolineales; family UBA4823; genus DASQQR01. The sequence continues at coordinate 1,109 of DATCIL010000614.1, forward strand.
GGATGACCACATTTTGAGCTTCAAACAATGCTATCACCGCCTCAGGCCCTTCCTGAAAGGCAGCCAGCATATCTTCTCGGCTCGGTAGCTCTAGCGGTTTCATCACCTATATTTTGACTGGATTTTGCCGTTTTGACAATGTTAAAGTTCAAGAGGCTTTATGCCTGAGCAGTTACAATTAACCTTACATTAATAATTATACTGAGGAGTTGCTATGCCGCAATTAGGGATTTCCCTAGGTTAAAGGTGGGAATTTCCCCCATCCTATCCGTCCTCAACAAAGTTCCCCACCTCGATCTGTTCGCCCAGACCCTGCAGCAATGCCTCCCGTTTCAAAATCACCGTCGAATTCCTGACCCCCGAACCGATGGAAACTTCCGCCTCCGCCAGCACGCTTTCATCCACCAGCACCCGTATCGGCTCAGGCAGCCCGAAGGGCGCAACGGCGCCCACTTCGTAGCCAGTGAGCTTGCGCACCTCCTCCGGGCTCGCCAGCGTCATGCGGGAAATTCCCAAATAGCGGCGCAGCGCCGGCCAGGAAATCTGCCGCGGCCCCGCCACCAGCACCATGACGTGCTGGCCTTCGGTTAACCGAAAAAGGATGCTGCGGACCACCTGCTCCGGACGCTGTCCCCGTTCCCGGGCGGCCTGTTCCAGCGAGCGCACATCGCCTGGGTGCCGAAAAAGGCGGTGCTCGATGCCCTTTTCATCTAATTCCCGCGTTACCGATGTCGATGCATTCATCCCGTCCTCCCGCCGGATTATACTCGAAGCAAAAGCGCTATTCCGTATTTCGTATTTCGTCCCCTGGCTCCGTGCTACAATATTGCCAGGAGGAATTAAATCCATGATCTTATTAATTCTGAACATCCTGATTGGCCTGGTGGTGCTGCTGGCCGGCCGGCAGCTCTTCTGGTTCTTCGTCGGCGCAGCCGGTTTCCTTGCGGGCCTGGTCTTGACCACCCGTTTCCTGGATCTCCAACCGCAATGGCTGGTCGTCCTGATCGCCATCGTCATTGGAATCATCGGCGCCCTGCTGGCTGTCTTCCTTCAGCGCCTGGTAGTCGGAATCGCCGGATTTTTCGCCGGCGCCTCGGCGACTTCGCTCCTTTTAGAC
>DATCIL010000615.1:0-3208 GCA_036507795.1 Anaerolineales bacterium
GCGTTGCGCTCGGCGCCGGTCTCCTCCTGCCGCAATTGGGCCCCGTCGTTTTGCTCGCCGTGATCGTCCATAAGATGCCCGATAGCATCTCCATTTCTTCAATTCTTTTGTCCGCGGGTTGGCCCCGCCGCAAGGTGGCCACGCTAAGCGTCTTGTTCGCGCTGACGACCCCGGTGGGCGCGTTGCTTGCCTACCTATTTTTCCGCACCCTTTCCGAGACGGACGTGGCGATCGCCATCGGCATCTCCGCGGGAACCTTCCTGGCCATCGCCACCGCGGATATCCTTCCCCAAATCCACCGCATCGAGCAGCGCAATCCGATGACGCTCATCTTCTTAGTCGCCGGTTTGACCGTCAGTTGGTTGGGCAGACTTGTTGCCCCTTGATTCCGTGACAAACAGGCATTGTCTATCGCCGATTGGCGGGATCTCAAACAGTTAAAGCGTTTACAATCCGTACTTGCCCATTAGAAGATTGGCCCGTACCTTAAAGGTGTCCCTGAACACACGCAGATAGTCAATGTTTCGGACATGACTTCGTGCATCGTTGACCCAATGAGCGGGAATGATCCCGATATTGTAATTGAGCCGCCGCGCCAATGCCAAGACTTCAATGTCAAAACCCCATTCTTCAATCACGCTCTGCGAGAATATTCGCACTGCGGTTTCGGCGCGAAACGCTTTAAAACCGCACTGAGTGTCCCAAATCCCAGGCACCGCGACCCGCTGAACCAGGAGATTGCCGAGTTTCCCAATCGACCGCCTATACCACGATTGGGAAACCGTCTGGCGCGCACCTGCGACATCTTTTGGATTGCGCGAAGCGATGACCAGATCACACCCTTTGTCGAAAAGTGTTTTCAGCTGATCCAAATGGGCGATGTCCGTCGAATTATCCGCATCAGTGAAAAGACGAATCTGACCGCGGGCTTCCAGCATCCCTTCTCTGACCGTGAACCCTTTCCCGCGATTGACCGGGCGGTCGATGATACGCAGGTTAGAAATTTCGCTGGAGATTCTGTCGAGAACCTCCCGCGTGCCGTCCGTCGGTCCGTCCAGTACGATCAGAATTTCATAATTGAAAGAGCTCGTGGCGAGATACTCATGCAGCCTTCTGAGGGTCTGCGGACATCTCTCGGCTTCATTATAGACCGGGATAATGACAGAGAGATAAACATCCGGCTGCGGCATTCGTCACTCAGCTTTTAAAGTGGAGCGATCGGCTAAAATTTGCCGCGCTGGAAAGTCGCTGCGGAACATAGGCAACGCGAGCGCTAAAGAACTAAGCCAGGCTGGCCACCAATGTCGGCCTTCTCTTGCCCACGGTGGCCACCCCCGCACAGATGATCCCGTTAGCTGTAACATATACGACCAGGGACCCTTCGCTCAGCTCGTAAGCGGGCGACAATCCAACCGGCGGGATCGCTTTCCAGAGATAGAATGCCGGAGCCGCCCGGCTGATGGTCGCGCACACCCTCCATTCTTCCGTTGCGCTTCATTTTAACGTCAGCGACCTAACCGCGACCAAGCGCCCGAGAACGCTTCCCAGGCTGAATGGAGTTTCGTTCTCATCCCGGACCGGACCGGTCCGCACAAGTCCCAAATCCCCTCGCTTCGCGGCAATGTTACTTTCTTCTGCGGCGCCTGCGCGAGTCCACCGCAGAGGCGACCTTCGGTCTTTGTGGAACTTTATGGCGTGATTGCCGCGCCACCGTTAGGGGAACCTGGGCACTAGTTGCACAAAACACCTGATACAGAACCTCTCCCAGAACTCCGGCGATCATCGTTACCCAGCTTAGCCCTTGGTAGAATTGATAGTGATTCGCCATCAACCGCTGCTTGAGTGTCCACACGCCCGGTTCCATGACGCCCTGCAAACCATAACCTGCTCCTGCTACGGCGAAGACTGCGCTGTACAACAAAGTGGAAAACAATAGCGCGCGCGCTATATGCCCTTTCCATCCTTCGAGATGCCAAAACGCCGGCAGACCAAACACCAGAATCGGATACAAAGGCAGGAAGAACCGCCCCATCCCCCAACCCACTGAACCGTGATGCTCCATGGTTATAATGAACAAAAAATGCACTGCCATCAAAGTTAGCAGCAGCCACCGCGCTGGCGGTTTTATTGGAGGGCCCAGGAGCAAACCCAATATACCTAGAAAAAACACCGGGAACACCCATAGCAATCCATATTCAAAATGCCAGAGGTAAAAACCGATTTTCTCCCAGGCATTGGCCAAGTCGAACGGGGAAGGAAAATTCTTGTCGAATCCACCAGCCGAATAGCCGGTGGCCAAGGGTGAGCCGAAAGCCATCACGTTGGCAATGGGCAGGATGGAAAGCGTCGGCAAAAACGCCAGACCGAAAAGAATCATGTCACGGCGTGGTAGCCGGGCGGCTAGCATGGACCCCAAAATCAATAGGACGATTGGCGCCACTAAATACGTCGTTACAACGCTAAACGCAAGTAGAAAACCGGCGGCGATCGGACTCGCGATGGCGCCAATTCTGTGGCGCGCGGGCCGGCATTGCCAAACAGTCGCGCCGATTAGGATCAAGGCCATGGCTAGGCTGTCGTGATAAAGCACGCCCGACGCTGGCCACCAGGGGCTAGATAGGGCCAGCGCCATGCTCGCAAGCAACGCCTCCAGGCAAGGCATGCCCATCCGGCGTGCCAGAATGAAAACACCCATGACCCCCAGCGCGCCCAAGGGGGCGGTCAAAGTCCAGACCAGAACTCTCCACACCAGATGCTCATGGGTTTCAAATCGCCATCCGAGCTTCACACAAGCGGCATACCATGGCGCCGCCAGGAGAAACTGCCCCGGGGCATGGTTGACATGGTACACGCCGCCATGGGGAAAGATATTAAACAAAAAGCGGAAGGAGGGGGTGTTGGTGTCGAAATTTTCGAAGACACTTTCGTTCATGCTCTCTTTCATACTGCCGCGGACGAAATACAGTCGTCCCCGTTCCACCAGCGCCTCGACCACCGCTCCCTGAAGGGTGAACGGACTTTGCTCTACCGCGGCGAAGAGCACCCAACAAAACAACAAAACGGAGAGTGCCGTCATACGGTCGCGCTGTTGCTCGCGCCTATGATTCGCGCCGGGAAGATCGATTGTTTCAGCCATGTCGTGAATTTGTTGTGAACGAAGGGTCCAGACCTTCGGCAAACATCCGAGCACAACGGCCTGCTTCGAACT
>DATCIL010000616.1:0-2965 GCA_036507795.1 Anaerolineales bacterium
TCACGGGAACGATGATAGCCACGGATGATCAGCACGCCAGTCAACTCGCCGTGCGCCCCCGCGGCGGGCTGTAAGCTGACGCCCGCAAATCCGCCGATTTCCTTCAGCCATTCCTGTAGCTGGTACATGATCGCCAGTGCCCCCTGCGTGGTTTCGATCGGCTGGAGCGGATGCAGGTGGGCAAATCCGGGCAGCCTGGCGATTTCTTCGTTGATCTTGGGATTGTACTTCATCGTGCAGGAGCCCAAAGGATAGAAACCGATATCGACCCCGTAATTTAGTTGGGAAAGCCGGGTAAAGTAGCGGACAACGTCAATTTCGGCCATCTCGGGTAGGGGCAGGTCCTGCCGGATTAGGTTTTCCGGAAGCGGGCTCGCAGGTACGTCGGATTCGGGAAACCGTACGCCAATCCTTCCAGGTACTGATAGTTCGCACATTAAGTGCTCAGCCATGATTCACCTCCGCGAGCGCATCGACCATGCTATCGATGTCGTCTTTCGTGTTCATCTCGGTCGTGGCCACCAGCATGTGGCTGTTAAGTTCCGGATAATCCCGCCCCAGATCGTAGCCGCCGAGGATATGGTGTTCTAGAAGGTGCGCGTTGATGTTTTCAACGGGGGAGGGACAGCGAACCACGAACTCGTTGAAGAACTGAGCTGACGACCACAGATCAAAACCATTCAATCCAGCGATGCGTTGGGCTGCGTAATGGGCTTTTTGGTAGTTCAACTCAGCAACCTGGCGGAGTCCGTTCTTGCCAAGCAGGCTGACATAGACGATGGCGGCCAGAGCCATCAAGCCCTGGTTGGTGCAAATGTTGGACGTCGCCCGGTCACGGCGAATATGCTGCTCCCGAGCAGTAAGGGTCAGCACGTAGGCGCGTTGGCCCCGATTATCCACGGTTTCGCCAACCAGGCGACCGGCCATTTTACGCACGTACTCTTGGCGCGTCGCAAAAATACCCAGATAAGGACCGCCGTAAGATAGCGGGATTCCGAGGGGCTGGCCCTCCCCGGTTACGATATCGGCGCCGAATTCGCCTGGTGGTTTGAGCAGGCCCAAGGAGAGTGGGTTGGCGGAGACGGCCAGCAGAGCGCCGGCCTCGTGCACAGCCTGAGCGAACGCAGTGTAATCGTAGATCCGCCCAAAGAAATCCGGATACTGGACGACAACCAGAGCAGTCTTCTCGTCCAAATAAGATTCTAAGGCTTCCGTGCCGGCGGCTGGATCAACTTCTTCATCACCCACCAATACGACTTCGGAACCCCGCGTGTAGGTGCGGACGGTCTCGCGGTAATGGGGATGGACGGCGGGGGAGATCACCACTTTGGGTCGCTTGCCTCGGAAGGTGTGATAAGCCATGTTAACGGCTTCGGCGACAGCGGTCGCGCCATCATAATGTGAAGCATTGCTCACATCCATGCCGGTCAGACCGGCGATCATGCTCTGGTACTCAAAGATGGCCTGTAGCGTGCCCTGAGAAATTTCCGGCTGGTAAGGGGTATAGGCCGTGTAGAATTCGCCCCGCCGCAAGATGAAGTCAACCGCGGCCGGGACATAATGGTTATAGGCGCCAGCGCCTAAAAAGCTGGCCAGATCTCGAGCGGTGTCATTGGCCCACGCCAGATCCTGCAGTTCGGTCAAAACCTCCATTTCGGTAAGGGCCGGAGGCAAATCAAGATTCGGGAAGCGGTGCTCGGAGGGCACATCCTGAAAGAGCCCCTCGATGCGCTCAACGCCAATGGTATTAAGCATCTCCTCCCGGTCTGCATCAGTATGAGGAATATACATTTTATTCTTCCCTCTCCTCACAATACTTACGGTATGCCGCAGCGTCCATGAGGTCATCCAGCTCATCAGGATTGCTGATTTCTACTTTGACCATCCACGCTTCGCCATAGGGATCGCTGTTGACCAGTTCGGGGGTATCCCCTAGATCTTCATTGATTGCAGTTACCGTGCCACCAACCGGCAAATACACATCGGCCGCGGCCTTTACAGATTCCACCGTAGCGCAAGAATCCCCTTTCTTCAGAGATTCTCCTTCATCGACGATGATCTCGACATATACGATGTCGGAAAGCTGGTCCTGGGCGTAGTCGGTGATGCCCACCGTGCCCGTATTACCTTCAACTCTGATCCATTCGTCGTTTTCGGTGTACTTAAGATCTTCAGGTATATTCATGGGAACGAACTCCTTAATTGGTTTTTGAAAGTAATAATAAAAGGGCGTACGCGTAGGAGATGCGTACGCCCTCTGTCGGTAACCTGAGAGATTCGCGCCAAAACCGGCGTGGCGCTTGCCCCTTCGGTGTCAGATAAATCTTCGATCCTGACTTTCCAGAGGTGAATGGGATAAGGGTCCTTTTACCTGAGAGTTTCGCCCAGGCATTCGCGTACCCGGGTTTGCCCCTTCGGTGCCCGGTTAGTTTCCGGGTCTCTTCCCTATTCCCACTAGATTATCTTTCCATTCTACGGGCTATTTTGTGTAAAGTCAAGTGAGTAATGTAACTTTTGGGTATCTTCTCAATTAGTGGGGGTGGGGTTGAGGGTGTCACGGACCCAATCTCCCACCAGCCAATAGCGGAAGTCGCGTCCCTGGCTGGTTTCGATTGCGCCGATAACGCCGTAGACCAGGGATCCCAGCGGCAGAATGGCCAGCCCGATGGTGAAAAGGATGGCAAAGGGGATGCACAGAATGCCAATAATGATGGCAGAGAGCACTCCCGTGATTGCCCAAATTAACCCGATCAACGCACCGCCGCCAACCCACCAAATTAATTGAAACACAAACGCCTGCATAGATTGGTAAGCTACATACCTCGAGCGGTCCTTATAGACCAGGTATATGATCAGTGCCACGACCGGACCAAGGAACCCGGTTACCAGGTTAGCAAGAACACTGAGATGGGCGACCATCGCCCACGTGCGTTCGTCTGAGGGCGAAAGCTGCGCCGCAGGTTCC
>DATCIL010000617.1:0-2340 GCA_036507795.1 Anaerolineales bacterium
ATCATTGTTTTATTCGGGCAGAGTAAGGGCGATACCTTTATTGTCTTCTTCCTTTTGTTGGCGATTTTGCTTCTGGTATTCGAGCGCCGAAATATTGCCATTGTTCCTCTGACGCTGTCGGTATTGATAAAGCTGACCACCCTGCCCTTCGCCGCAGCGTATATGCTCATGTATCTCAAGGGAAAAAGGTGGAGGGATTATGTTGCCTTGGGGAGCCTGTTCGCTATTACTGCTGCCTTCTTTTATTTTCGCTATGGGCTGGGAGATTTTCTCGCCGCTCAAACGATCAGCGTAATTAATATGTCAGGCGGCTCAGCGCCGGATCTGCTGCGCACATTCTTGAGAGTGCTCTTTATCGGTCTAATTCTCCTGGTTGGGCTTACCCGGAGCGGGGATAAAAAGCAGATGATTATGGGATGGATTCTTTTGGCGCTGTTTTTCTCACTGTTTCTGATCAATTACGGAAAAGCCTGGTATCTCATGACGCTCGTTGCCCTGGTCTGCCTTATCCCTGATTGGCGCGCAGTATCGATGACCTATATGATTTCATTTTCCGGGTTCCTCATCTATACCTGGGATTCAGCTTTCAACCCGGGATTCCCTCCACCAATTTTCTTCTTACCTCCCAGGTTTTTTTTATTTTTGATTCTGCCGGTTGTTGTCCTGATTGCCATCGGCGCAATTCCTGTCTGGAAGACACTTCAAAAGAAGTGGAGAAGGGAAGTCGATATTGTCTAGATTAAAACCAGCGTCGTCCCCAGATGATGATCGAAACGCCCACCAGGGCGAGGCCGGCACCGATCAGGTCGAAGCGATCGGGCCGCCAGCCATCGACGATCCTGGCCCACAGGATGGAGAGCACGATAAATATCCCCCCGTATGCTGCGTACACTCGTCCGAACGCCGGTTCCGATTGTAGCGTCGGAATCACGCCATAGGTGAATAACACGGCTCCCCCAAGAATCCCCAACGGCAAACCCCTCCCATTCCGCAGCCACTGCCAGACCAGCCATCCTCCGCCAATTTCTGCCAGCCCGGCCAGGATAAACAACGCGATCGTGCGAAGATTTGGCAGCATAATCAATCCTTCTGATTTTTCCTCATTGATGGAACGCTCGACCAGACTTATGCGAGAGCTCTAATTTTAGCGTCAGCCAGGCGCCTGTTTTCTGGTGAGATCTTTCTATGTGTAAGTGGGAATCTCGCTGCTCACGAAATCTCGGAGGGATTCTAACACTTCTCCCGGATGGGGGTGTCGGTTAAGCGCTTTCTTGGAAAATACGACAAATCCAGGATCAGTCAGAGAGTTTCCGAACGATCTCTCCAGATATTTGCGCCAAGTGGGGAATTGTGAAGGCTGCCGGGTACTTATCGGATTATCATCCTGAGGTTTTTGTTACATTTGTCACATGCCGTAATGAAAACGGACGTGTAAAATACATTCGTAATTATGAATATTTTAATGGAGAGTTCGATGAGTAGAACAAGAAAACCACAATTCCCCAGGTCCGTTGTGCGCTTATTCAGCGCCCTCGGCCAGCCCGCCCGTCTGAGGATCTTGTTAGCAATCGGCGAGGGCGAAGCCTGTGTATGCCACCTGGAAGCGGCTCTCGGACAGCGCCAGGCGTATATCTCCCAAAACTTGATGGCTCTACGCAAGGAAGGGATCGTTGTCCCCCGCCGGGAAGGCCGCAATATTTACTACCGCTTGAAGGACACGGCATTATTGGATCTTATCCGGCATGCAGCCCTGCTCGCCGGCATCCCGGAGAATGAAGTCAAAATCGCCCCTCCCCGTGCCTTGGTGCCGGACTGCTGCTGTCCGTATTGCGAGACGGTGCTGCACGATGGAGCGCCCCGTTCTCCTAAGACCGTCCAACTAACCGTTTCTTAGATAACCGGGCCCTCGCGGCCAGTTAACCATGCTCCCGCCGCAAGTCGCCATGCTGTCACCGAAAGTTAACCATGCTCCCGCCTGAGTCATTCTTATGACCGTCATTCTTATGACCGTCATTCTTATGACCGTCCTCGGCGGCGCATCATGTCCAGAAGGCGCCCTAAGCGCAGCGGCGGCGCCGTGAGCGAGTAAATCAGATGACTATTGACCTTGTTTTTGACTATTTTGGCACCTTGCTATGGTCCGGCTGGACCGGCCTGTTGGATTACCTGGCGGCGCACGTGCTGCTTTGCCTGGTACCAGCCTTCGTCATCGCCGGTTACATGAGCGCCATGATCCCCAAGGAAGCCATCACCCGCTACCTGGGACCCAAGGCGCCCAGGTACATCAGCTACCCGGCCGCGGCCATCGGCGGTTTTGTCCTGGCGGTATGTTCGTGCACC
>DATCIL010000618.1:0-1736 GCA_036507795.1 Anaerolineales bacterium
GCACTCCAGGATCGCCATGGAGGTCTCACCAATCAGACGATCAGAGACGTTGCCCGAACCCTGCAGATCCCATTTTCTAGAGCCTACGGAGTGGCTTCGTTTTATTCGATGATTTACACGGAGCCGAAACCGATGAAGTCCATCCGGCTCTGCGATGGACCGCCCTGCTGGTTGCGCGGCGCCGCCGAAATACGCTCGGCGGTGGATGGGGCATTTGGGGACGACTGGGTAATCGAGCGCACCAGTTGCCTGGGTCTTTGCGATCGAGCCCCAGCCGCGCTGGTCAATAACCAGCAGTGCGGACCGCTGAACCTGGACCGCGTGGCTGAAATAAAGGACGGCTGGCGCGGGGAATATCGCACCTACGGCCAACCACTGGCCGCCGAGGTGCGCATACTGCTGGCCACCGCCGGCGATATCGATCCCCACTCGATTGATTCCGCATTAGATTATGGTGCCTATCTGGGATTGAAGAATGCGATTGGAAAGCCACCTGAAGAGGTCATTGAGGAGGTAATCCAATCCGGTGTTCGCGGTCGTGGTGGCGCCGGTTTCCCGGTTGGCAACAAGTGGCGCTTCGTGGGGATGCAGGAAAGGAATCCAAAGTACGTCGTATGCAATGCTGATGAATCAGAACCTTTGGTGTTCAAGGACCGCGTCCTGATTGAGAACAATCCGCATCGAATCATCGAGGGTATGATCATCGCCGCCTATGCCGCCGGCGCTCAGGAAGGCTTTATCTACATCCGTGGTGAGTATCAATCTCAAGCCCTGCTTCTGGAAAATGCTGTTGCGCAGGCTCAAGAGCGCGGTTACCTGGGGGACCATATCCTGGACACGGACTTCTCATTTCACCTGCACATCCATCGCGGCGCGGGCGCTTATATTTGCGGTGAAGAAACCGCCCTGCTCGAGTCTTTGGAGGGTAAGCGCGGCGAGCCGCGCGTTCGACCGCCCTATCCAACCGTTTCTGGATATCGCGGCTACCCCACCATTGTCAATAATGTGGAGAGTTTTGCATCCATTCCAGCAATTTTGGCCAACGGTTCCGCCTGGTACCGCACGATCGGGGATCCTGAGTGCCCGGGGACGAAACTTTACACACTGTTGGGTCATGTCAACCGGCCGGGGCTTTTTGAAGCGCCGTTCGGTTTGACTCTCCGGCAGATCATCGAGGAATTCGGTGGAGGAATGCAAGCGGGTTCCAACTTTAACTTTGCCCTGACCGGAGGCGCCGCTGGTCTCATTGCTCCGGCCGCTCTCCTGGACATCCCTATCAACTATAAATCGGTTGGTCAGGGCGTCTCGCTAGGCGCCGGCGCCTTCTTGATTTGCGACCAGTCTGTGTCACCTGTCGCCATGCTTCGGGAGCTGCTCCACTTTTTCGAATCCGAATCGTGCGGGAAATGCACCCCTTGCCGCATTGGCACCACCGAATGCCGGCAGATTTTGGACCGGATGGTCGCACGAGAAGGCTATCCTGGAGACACACAAGCACTGGAAGATTTGGCCGACATCCTGGACAAGGATTCGCTCTGCGGTCTCGGGCAATCCACTTCATGGCCGATAAGATCTGCATTAAGACATTTTGAAGAAGCTTTCGCAACATCTTAAGTTGGAGAGAAAGACCCTATGACAGTTAGACTAACCATCAACGAAAAAACGATCGAGGCGCAGAAAGGACAAACCGTTCTTGAGGCTGCCCGCCAAAATGGGATCATCATCCCAACCCTCTG
>DATCIL010000619.1:0-2253 GCA_036507795.1 Anaerolineales bacterium
CGGAGCCCTAAGGCCAGCATTAGAAGCACAGATTTCGTAATGGCCGTCCAACGGATTTGGACGGCCGTTTATTTATTTTCACCGCAAGCGGGCTAGGATAACTTTGAAAAACCCGTAATGCAGGGGGTGTTTGAACCTTACCAACCGATAGATGAAGTAAAAAAGCGCTTCGCAGGACGCAATCTGGCGTCTCACCGGGCGATCGGCAGGGGAATCCTATTCGTTACAAGCCCGTTTTTATCGGATCAGCCGTCCTCTCTTTCCTTGCCTGGCAAACTTCAGGTCGGCAGCGCCTGCCTCTGCCCGGTGTTCAAGCTTCTCAGGGCAGTCTCCAGGCTTACTTTGCGGGTCTCCGCCAATTTGAACAAACGCTTCAGGTTGACAGCAGCCGCGATCCATAAACGTTGGAACTGGCGTTTGTCTTCTCCCAGGTAGCGAGTTTCCCGCAAGCCATGCTTGACCAGCTCGCTCTGCTTGCCTTCTACCCGGCAGCGTCTGCGATAGAGTTCCTGGAAAACTTCCGTCTCCTGACGGTCACGTGCGGCGCGGAGATAGGCTTCGTAAGGGCTGGTGGTCAAGCTCCGGCCTTTCTCTTGGCTGTGAACACAGCGTTCGAACAAGCGGCAGGTTTCGCAATCCGGACGGGGAAAGGCGAACTTCAGAACCGGTCGCCCGGCCTGCTCCAGGATGGCAGAAGCGGGAACGGTATGCCCGCTGGGGCAGGTCGCCGTTTGGGCTTCCCAGTCAATCGCGAAGGCGGACTTATCTACTTCTGGGTCAAAGGGCCGTCTCATCGGAGACACCAGATCAATGGGCGCTTCTCGTTCGGCACAAGCGGCCCGGTTGGCGCCAGAGCCGTAAGCACCATCCCCTAAAACCCGTTCGACTTGGACCCCGACGTGTTCTTCCACCCGTTCGACGGTGGGCATGAGTTCTTGCCCATCTCCGCTCGAAGCGGGCATATCGGCAATATCCAGGATCATTTCGCTGGTCTCTTCGGTAGCCGCACTGGTCTTGTAGCCATCAAAACGGCGAGAGGCGCTCTTGCGTCCATGCCGCATCTGGGGGTCGGTGGTGCTGATGATCCGCTCTGGGGCTGTCCCTTCTCCGATTTGCGGTTCGCCCTGCTCATCCGGCTCGATATCATCGCCCAGGATCTTGCTCAACATCCAGCCCAGGCTGCGCACTTCTTCGTCATCCGCCTGTTGAACGGCCAAATCCAGAACCGCTTCCGCATCTGCCACCAGGACTTTCAACTGCGCCTGGCGCTGCTGGGGGTCTTCCCAGTCGATTTCGGCCCGGCGGTCCTGATCGACGTACTTGCCCAACAGCCCTTCGATTTCCTGGCCACATCCCTGCCGTTTGCCCGGCAGGTGATAGCCCATCGCCTTCAGCAACTTGCGCACGCTCTTGCGGATCAGGGTGTAGGTGTCCTGCACCGCTCCCGCCCCTTTGGCCCAGGTCGTATCGATCAGCAAGGTCACTTTATCCGGAATGAAACCAGCCACTCGGCCCACCTGGATAAACCGGTCAAACGCATAGCGCTCTTTTCCATGGGTCGCCAGCCGGGACCGAAACACACTCAAACTGGACGGATGAAATCCGCCATAGTCCAAGGAAAGATGCAGAGCTACCTTCCAGCGCAGGTCGTAGCGACAGCGTTCCACCGCTTCCCCATCGGAGACATCGTCATGAAATTGCAGCAGGGTGATCCCGCACATCAGCGACGGCGGCAGGCTGGGACGCCCGTTATCGTCACAGTACATCTCTTTCAGGTCCTCGTCGCGAAAGAGTTCGTTTGACAGGCTGCCCATGCGGCCATAAAACGTGTCCGGCGCCACGGGATGGGGCAAGCCGATCACATCGAAATAGGTCTGTTGTTTCTTGCGGCGTCCGAGCATGCTGCTCTCTCCTGGTTCAAGCTGTATGAGGAGAGTTTACCAACATTCACCATTTTTGAGGAGGGTGCAGTTTGCTGCCACTTTTTCAGCACCCTCCTAGGCGTGTTTCTTAAAAATGGTGGAAACGAAAAAGGCTGTCCAATCTATTAGGATAGCCTTTTTCGTTTCCACCCATAACGTGCAGACAGTTGTTATCTGAATTTTACTCCATGGCTACGCAAGTACCGGGTGACTGCAGTGAAATCCGCCAACCCCTCGTCTAAGAACGCTTTGTAGATGAAGTACCCGCTGTACATCGGAGTGCGAGCCTGCTCGGTCAGGATAGCGCATTTGTACGCTAAGATCCGGGCTC
>DATCIL010000620.1:0-1113 GCA_036507795.1 Anaerolineales bacterium
TTTGATGCGCATGGTACGCGTATCCAGCACGAAGAACGCGGCCGCGCCGCAGGTGAAGGCGTAGGCCAATGAGCCAGGGTCTGCGGTCGCCAGGCCATACTGGCCTTCCGCGGTCAGGTCGGGAGGCAGGGCAAGGCGTGGCGCGTGCATACCCTGGTGCTCCCAGTAAGCCTGTAGAGCATCCTGCACGCGCTGCCGGGGAATTTGCCACTCCTCCTGCGGCCGTCCCTGTAGCCAGCGAAATACCCGATCCCAAATGGGAATCTGGGCTTGCGCCCTCTGGCTGTCCTTCCAGGTCCAATCGTCGTCTACTTCATGATCGTCCATGGTCATAAACGCGGGCAGGGATGCCAGCAGGTCCCGGAAGGGAGGCCAGGCAAAGGCATAAGCGTAGGCGGCGCGGTAATCCGCCAGACTTGTGGCTACCTTGCCAATGCCGTTGAAGTGATAGTCATCGGCATAGATCTGGTCGCCGAGTAGCAGGATAAAGCGCAGGTTGTCCTTCCGGCTGCGCTCGGCAATAGTACTGAAGATCTGTCCACCCTGCTCGCCCTCAGGACGAAAGCAGGAGCCAAAAGCAAAAGCGAAAGATTCTTTTTCGCCGACCTGGGGAAAGGTGGTAAAACCTGGGTAAGGCGCTAATGCTGGGCCGGGGGGATGGTCGTCCAGGCTAAGCCAATAATAATAGCGATTGTTCGGGGACAGCCTGGATACCGGCGCTACCCCAGCAAAGCCATCTTTGGCGGCCAATATTGGCGATTCTCCTGCCAGCCAGGCATCACTCATGTCTGCCTTGTAACCCAGCCAGGCGCGCAGCCGGCCGGGCGCATCTGCTCTTCCCCAAAAGTTTGCCCCTGTGGCTGAAACACCGCCGATGATAGGACCTAATATGAGTTGAGTCATCCTTCAGCTTCCCTTACCAACCAAAACAATTAATCAAGTTGACGAGTTTAGAACTCCGATTTCACTTTCCATGTATAGGTCAGCGCCCGAGCCCTCAACAGCCGGGCGCTGACACGATTTGGTCTTCGGAGAACGGATGGTCGCTACTTTTTTATCACGACTTGTCCATGGGGGGCGTCGAACATCGGATAGTCAACGTGATCGGTGCAA
>DATCIL010000621.1:0-1133 GCA_036507795.1 Anaerolineales bacterium
GTCGGACAACGCTCCAATAAGAGGTCCAGAGACGACACCCATGGTCGTAAGAAGTGCCATGTGCAGGCCAATCCCAAAGCTTTCCATTCCCTGGGTCTCTTGCAAGTAGATAGGGAGCCATAGTTGGAAGCCACCCTGGCCTAGCCCGCTCATGCCAGCGAGCAAGAATAGCAGGAGCAACGCTTTGCTACGAAAGAGTTCTTGTAGCGAACGCAACTGTTCCCCAACCTGACGCCGTGTTTTGCTTGGAGTCTGGAATTGTTCCCAGCCTGACGCTCGCCGTAGAACGAGCCAGAGAAGCAGCGCAAACCCTAGGGTCACCGGAAAGGCAGCCAGGAGGATAGACTGCCAAGCCAAAACCAGCAGGAGAGCGCCAACTGCCAGCGAGCCAATGGCATCTCCCAAGTTCCCAGATGAGCGATGAATGGAGACCATGAATCCACGACGTTCTGGATACCTTTGAGAGAGAAGGCTTAGCGCTGAGGGATGCCAGAGGGACTGGTGGGAGATCCCCACTAGGCCAAGGGCAACAAGAATCACCAGATACGCAGGTGTAAGACCTATTACTAGATAACCCAGCCCCATGGTGACCATGCTAACGCACAAAATCAGGATCCGGCGGTGCTGTAGCTGGTCAACCAGGAGCCCACCACCGATGGCAGCCACGCCGCTACTGACGCGCCGCGCGGTATCCATCAGCCCCGCGGTAACTGGTGTCAAGCCCAGCTCGGTGTATAGGACTGGAAGAATAACATAAAGGCCGTAGTCATATGCATGGTGTAGCGCGTGGCTGGCGATCAAGCTTGCGGGCGCCATCCGATCACCGCCTTTTTCCAGTACGGCGGTTATCCGGCCGGTAAAATTATTGACACTCACCATGGTTTCCAGTAGCTCACGCCAAGGTCGCCCCCTATCTTCCCATAGGCGTTATCGCCTCAGCTTTAACACGAAACCGTCGCTTGACCTTTGTATAACATTTCAAATCATCTGGCCAGGTCGACAACTACGGAAGCAGCTTTAGTCTCTATCATCATCCGTGAGTGGGGAACTCTTTACAACTCATTGCGGCTCCTATAAAAGCCGTCCCATGGGTAAGTACTCAAACCGTACCGCACGACAGTAAGGTCGTGCTA
>DATCIL010000622.1:0-2605 GCA_036507795.1 Anaerolineales bacterium
CGCTATGGCATCGTTCAAGTTGTGGCTAACCCGGAGAATTCGCCCCAGGCTCACCAGGCGGCTACCGACGTGCGGGCGGAATGGGTCATTCAAGTGACGGGGACGGTGCGCCGAAGACCGGAAGGAATGGAAAATCCGAACCTGGCTACGGGCGAGATTGAAGTAGACGTGGAAGAATTAAAGGTGCTGAACCCGGCCAAGCAACCACCATTTCTCATTAATAAAGAAGAAGAGGTGGAAGAACAGGTGCGCCTGCGCTACCGTTACCTGGATTTACGAAGGGAGCGTATGCGCAGCAATCTGATCCTGCGGCACCGCGCAGTGAAGTTCATCCGGGATTACCTGGATGCAAGGGGCTTCCTGGAAATCGAGACGCCAATATTGTTTAAGACGACGCCGGAGGGGGCGCGGGATTACCTGGTGCCGTCGCGGGTGCATCCCGGCGAATTCTACGCCCTGCCCCAATCCCCGCAGCAGCTGAAACAACTGCTGATGGTTGCCGGCGTAGAGCGCTACTTCCAGATCGCGCGCTGTTTCCGCGACGAGGATGCGCGTGGCGACCGGCAGCCTGAATTTACGCAATTGGACCTGGAGATGTCGTTCGTACATCGCGAGGATGTCATGGCGCTGACGGAGGACTTATTCACGAAGTTGATCGCGGCGGTGGTCCCCGAAAAGCGGCTGTTAAGCACACCCTGGCCCAGGCTGCGGTACCAGGAGGCCATGGAGCGATTCGGCAAAGATAACCCGGACCTGCGTTTTGGCATGGAGCTCACGGACATCAGCGACCTGGCCGAAGGCAGCGGTTTCAAAGTCTTCGAAAGCGTCGTGGCAAGCGGCGGCCACGTGCGGGGCCTGAACGCCAGCGGTTTGGGCGATTACAGCCGGCGCCAAATCGACGAATTGACCGAATACGTGGCGCAATTCGGCGCCAAGGGCCTGGCGTACCTGGCATACACCGAGGATGGCGAGATGCGCTCGTCCTTCGCCAAGTTCCTGGCGCCGGAGACAGTCTCAGCCATCCAAGATCGCATGCAGGCAAAGCCGGGTGACCTGTTGTTGTTCGTGGCGGATAGGCCCGAGGTGGTCTATGAAGCCCTGGGAAGGCTGCGCGTGGAGTTGGCCGACCGCCTGGGCTTGAGGGATCCGGATATCCTGGCATTCTGCTGGATCATCGATTTCCCCTTCGTTGTGTGGAACGAGGAAGAGAATCGCTGGGATCCCAGCCACCATCTTTTTACAGCCCCGATGCCCGAAGATGCAGCGCTGCTGGACAGCGACCCGGGCAGGGCGCGCGGCCAACAATATGACATGGTGGTAAACGATTACGAGGTGGGGGGTGGATCCATCAGGATCCATGACCGCGAACTCCAGGAAAAGGTATTTGAATTAATCGGACTGGATCCTGAGGTAGCGCGGCAGCGCTTTGGCCATATGCTGGAAGCTTTCGAGTATGGCACCCCGCCGCATGGAGGGATTGCGCCGGGCATCGACCGCATCGTGATGATCCTGGCGGGCGAGCCGAATATCCGCGAGGTGATGGCCTTTCCCAAGAACCAGGCGGCGCGGGACGTTATGGCGGATGCGCCTTCTCCCGTTGAACCGGAGCAACTTAGAGAGCTGCACATTCAGGTTCTAGATAAGAAAAAAGATTAATAATTAATAAATGCCTACTCAGGCGGCTTATTTTATGGTATAAGAAATGTAGCCCTGCTGTGTACGTGTTGCGGCCATCACGTTCTGAGCCAACACTCACTTATAGGGGCTCAATCTCACGACAGTGACGCGATAGGCCTGAGCCAAGGCGGATCTGTCGGGGCGAGACCCAACCTGCGAAGGCAGGTTCAGAACTTCGCTGCTCACGGCACGGTGGGGTGCTTGCCTTCGATACTCACGTTCGTGAGCATCCAGGCAACTTTGAAAAGAACGATGCCTATCGAGGTCTCCTCGATAGGCATCGGGCTATTAATGAGAGACCCCAGCAACCATAGTCGTGACGAATCAGTGGAACCTTTCATATAGCGCTGCCGTCTATCATCATGAATAATCGTGATTTGGGGATGAATTGCAATTTATAAAAAATGATCTAAAATAGTAGTGACTATTTATTTGGAGGAGAAATGTCCCGCCGTTCATTGAAGCCCTTCAGCCCCCTGATCTTGCTGCTGGCCGCCACGCTGGCCTGCAGTCTGCCGGGAATCTCAGCGCCGACGCCTTTCGTCTTTCCCACACCCGATTTGACGATGACGGCCCTATTTAACCCAACTATCGAACCTAATGTGACCTTTACTTCACCGCCTCCCGTGATCCTGACCGACACGCCGGGGCCAACCAGCCAGGATACGGCAATCCCAACACAAGCGCCCCAGGACACGCTGCCGCCGGCGCCCAGCGCTACGGCAACGCTGAGCTTGCCCACTTCCGCACCTACCAGCACCCCCGCCGCCACGAGATCCAGCGCGGGCCCCGGAATGCGGACAGGACCCAGCGTCGCCGGAATTTATTTCGACAACCCGCCAGACATCGATGGCAAGCTGGGGGAGTGGGGACTGGATACCTATGCAATCGATCGGGTGGTCTACGGCGCGGACCGGCACAGCGGCAT
>DATCIL010000623.1:0-1367 GCA_036507795.1 Anaerolineales bacterium
TGGAAACTTGGCCTTCGAGGATGGCGCCGTCGCCGATCACCAGGCTTTGGGTGTTGACGTTCCCGACCACGGAACCCGGCGGTTGAATTTCCAGTTTCTTTTCAGCCACAACATCGGCCATCACTTTTCCTTGGACGAGCAGAGAAACCGCGTTAATTTTCCCTTTAACCGTGGCTTCCTGTGCGATGGTCACTTGAGCTTGAGCGACGATCTCCCCGTCGACTTCACCTTCGATGGTGGCGGGACCATCGAACTGCAATCTGCCGTTGATTTTGGTCCCGGGTCCCAAATAAGCGCCCACGCCCGCTGGTACGCCCGCTGGTTTGTTCGCTTCTGCCATAAGCCCCTCCTTCAGGGTATAAGGGGTCTAAATATAAAATATAAACCTGATATTGTCCACATTAAAATTCAGCGCGCCTTACCGCCCCATTTTGGCTCCGGCTAGCTTGACACTAAGAAGCTTTAGGATAAATACTTAATACATTAACCATTGGCCCTCCGGCAATGAATTCGGCCTGCCCTAATTTGCGGCTAATTTTGGGAGATCGAAGATGAAAATTGAAGACCTCAGGGACTATCTCGATATTCTGGAAGAGTACGAAGAAGCGCAACGGATTGGCACCGAGGTCGATTGGAATCTGGAAATGGGCGCGATCACCCGGCGCGTTTACGATCTCGGCGCCCCGGCCGCGTTGTTCGAGAATGTGAAAGGTTATCCCAAGGGTTTCCGGGCTCTCGGCGCACCATTGGGTGCGAGCAAACACCCTGGTCACGGGCTTTTTGCCAGAACCGCACTGGCCCTTGGTCTACGGCCCAGCGCGTCGGCCAAAGAGATCATGTCGACTTATCTCCAGCGCAAAGAGAAACTCATTCCGCCGATTTCAGTGGCGACCGGCCCGTGTAAAGAAAACATCCTGATCGGAGACGCAGTCGATGTGCTCAAGTTTCCTATCCCGCTGATTCACGGCGGCGATGGCGGCCGGTACGTTGGCACCTGGCATACTGTGATTACCAAGGACCCGGATAGCGCCTGGGTCAATTGGGGCATGTATCGCTTGATGGTTCATGATCGGAACACCTTGGGCTGCCTGTTTCCCGTGCAGCAGCATATCGGCCAGATGTACCAGAAATACGAAGCGATGAACCGCCCCATGCCGGTAGCGGTCGCCATCGGCGGGCAACCGGTGATTCCGCTGGTGAGTTGCGTGATGATCCCGCCCTACGTCAACGAAGTGGACGTTGCCGGAGCGCTCCAAGGCGCGCCGATCCCGCTGGTCAAATGTGAAACCGTGGATTTGGAAGTGCCCGCAAGCGCAGAAATCGTTATCGAGGGGGAAGTGCTGCCGCACGAACGGCGGGTCGAAGGA
>DATCIL010000624.1:0-1145 GCA_036507795.1 Anaerolineales bacterium
GTCGGATTGCTGCAGGGCCAGGTCATCAATGGAGACTACCAGCCGCCGCGGGGTGCCCATACAGCGAATGTCTCCGTGATCGAGGCGCAAGTCGGTCAATAACTCGGGAAGGCGGGCACGCAGCTGGCCCAGCGCCGAGTCCAGATCCCGTGCTGGCAGCTCCTCTGTTCCAATCTCTAGGAGGAAAGGGCTGGGAGACGAGGGATAACTGGCAGAGGTTGGTTGTCGCGCGCTCTCTCCTTTGCCCGCTGGCAGCGATTCGGCCAGCGTATTTCCTCGCCGTTGCCGCTCCCCTGATTCATCCAACCAGGGGTACTCCAATCGCTGGCGTTGTTCTAAATAGGCCTCGGCGACTCCATTGCTAAGGTTGCGCATGCGCCCGAAATAGGCCTGGCGTTCGGTGACGCCGATCGCGCCGCGGGTGTCCAGAATATTGAAGGTATGCGAGCACTTAAGCAGGTAGTCATAAGCTGGCAGCACTAGGCCGTTTGAAAGAGCAGCCTGAGATTCTGCTTCAAAAAGATCATACATCGCCCGGAGGCGTTTGATGTCGGCGACTTCGAAATAATATTTGCTGTGCTCCTGCTCGCCTTGAAGGTTTAGCTCGCCATAGGTGATTTTGCCATTCCAGCGAATATCGCGAAAACCAGCGACGCGCTGCAAGGCAATGGCGATGCGATCCAGACCGTAGGTGATCTCAACCGAAACCGGATCCAGGGGGATACCCCCGGCTTGCTGGAAGTAGGTGTACTGGGTGATCTCTTGTCCGTCCAGCCAGACCTCCCAGCCCAGGCCCCAGGCGCCGAAAGCTGGCCATTCCCAGTTATCCTCCACAAAGCGGATGTCGTGTTTATGAGGATCGATTCCTAATGCCTCAAGTGAGCGTAAATAAATTTCTTGCGGGTTTCCGGGATCGGGCTTGAGGATCACCTGGAATTGATAGTGTAATTGCATGCGGTTGGGGTTTTCACCGTAGCGTGCATCGTCTGGGCGGACGGAAGGTTCGACATAACCCACATTCCAGGGTTCAGGACCGAGGACGCGCAGCGCAGTGGCCGGGTTCATCGTCCCGGCGCCCACCTGCGTGTAATACGGCTGCCAGATCAGGCAGCCCTGCTCATCCCAAAAATGCTGCAGGGCCATAA
>DATCIL010000625.1:0-8508 GCA_036507795.1 Anaerolineales bacterium
AACTCCGAGATCAAAATTGGCGAAGGTCCAGTTAATCTATGAAGCTTGCTCCCAATAGATCAGGCCGAACTGCAGCAGGATAAAAATGAAGATGAACAGCAGCTCCGCTGGCCTGAAATTCACGTCCTTAACGTAGGTGCGATCCGGGTAGGCGCCGAAGCTGCGGCATTCGATCGCCGTGGCCGTGGCTTCCGCCTTGCGCAGCCCGTTGATCAGAACCGTGAACATGTAGCGCTGCCACAGTTTGAAGCGGTGGGACAGGCGCGAGCGAGTGGCACGACCACGAATAGCATGGGCAGAATGCACGGCATCCACCTCACGTTGCACCATGGGGAGAAATCGCAGGGCCAGGAAAACTGCAAAGGCATAGCGATAAGGAATGCCAGCCTTGGATAGAGAGACCATCAGGTCGCGAGTGTCTGTGGTCCAGATCAGCACAAAGCTGGCCAGAACGACCACGGAAAGACGGAAGAAGAAAATTGGTCCTTCGCGCAGCCCTCCATCCGTGATGCTCAGCGGCCCAATGCGATAGACGGGCTGCCCTGGATCGGCGAAGAAATGGAAGATCATTAACAGAATTCCCAGCCCGAAAATAAGCCTGGAGCTGCTGAGCAGGTCGCGCAACGGGATGCGAGCTGCGACTAACGCCAACCCAATCACCACCGCCAGCATGACCAATCCCGAGCGCGGTTCCCGGTATAGAAAGAGGCCAACAGCCACCACAAACACCCACCCCAACTTCGTCAATGGGTAGAGGCGGTGAATGGGCGAATCCTTTGGGATATACCGCAGGCTGTATTCGCTGGCAGCCATGGTCTACTTCACTCCTTGCCTCAGAATAAGCGGGTTGATCAGGTCGATTGTCCGGCGAACGTCGCCCTGGATCGGAAAGCCAGCCGCGCGCAGCGCGATCAACAGATTATGCAGGATCGTGCGGCGCAGATTAGCCTGGTCCAATAAGTCGGCTCGTTCGAATAAACTCGAGGACCGGCCGTCGTAAATAATCTGGCCAGCGCTCATCACGATGACCCGTTCAGCGTACTCCTGTACCAGGCGCATGTCATGCGTGATCATGACGATCGCGACGCCCCGGGCGCGGATGGACTGCATTAAGGCCATCAGCGTATGGGTCATCTCTTTGTCTTGACCGTAGGTGGGTTCATCCACCAGCAGGACCTGCGGGTTGCCAACCAGCATGGTGGCCACGCCCAGGCGGCGCTTAAGCCCGGCGCTCAATGCGAAGGGATGGATTCCGGCCGCAGCTTCCAGATCCAACAGGGACAGCATTTCATCCGTCCGGCGCTGCTTCTCGGCCGGATCGTCAATTCCCTGGGCGAGCAGGCTGTAGCCGATTTCGTCTGCCACGCTATCGGTCAGGAATTGGTGTTCCGGATTTTGGAACACCAGGCCGATGTGGTTGGCGAGCTTGGGCACTTTCCACCGGTCCGCATCCCGGCCAAACAGGCTCAATCTGCCGGACTGGGGCTTTAGCAGGCCGACCAACATCCTGGCGAGTGTACTCTTGCCGGCCCCATTGCGCCCCAGGATCATCAACCATTCCTCAGCCCGAATATCGAGGGAAACGCCTTTCAGCGCCTCGCTGCCTCCCGGATAAACGTAGTGCAGATCGTCAGCAGAAATCAGGCTTTCACGGGCGTGGTTGAGGTCGGCGGGTGGTTCAGCGATCTCTAACGGAACACCCGCTTGCAGCAGGCCCGCCTGCGAGAGCAACGCCAGAGTCTCCGGAACAGTGATGGGAATGCCGGAGCCGGAAAGCATGCCGGCCCTCTGGAGTTCGATGCCTATCTCGCAGGTTTCCGGCAGCCAAACTCCAAGGGCCGTCAGCATGTATTGGCCATGCTGCTCCAGGACCTGCCGCGGCGGACCAGCGGCGAGTATGCAGCCCGCCTCCATTACCACCAGTTGGTCCGCCTGCGCCAGGAACTCGTCCAGCTCGCGGGTCACCAGCAAGACCGTAACGCCCTGCTCAACCAACTGTTGGACCAGCTGGTGGACGCTCTGCGTGGCGCCGGGATCCAGGTTTGAGGTAGGCTCATCCAGCACGATCAACTGCGGGTGCATGGCCAGCACGGCGGCCAAACCCAGCTTTTGAACCTGGCCACCGGAAAGATTCCATACCAGGTTGTGCCGGTACGCTCCAAGATCGGTTTGTTCGAGCAACTTTTCCACGGTATCCTGGATGGCCGCGACTTCAAAACGCAGGTTTTCCGGCCCAAAGGCAATCTCGTCCTCGACATAAAGCGCGGCGAACATAATTTCAGGATCCTGGAAGACCCGGCCGACCTTTTGAGCGAGGTGCTTGACCTTGAGCTCGCGCGTATTGACCCCCTCCACCAGTACGTCGCCAGTCATCTTGCCGCCGTGCAGGTGCGGAACAACCCCGTTGAACAGGTCACATAAAGTAGATTTGCCCGATCCACTTGGACCCACCAGCACGTTCAACGTTCCACGACGAATTTCCAACGATACGTCGTGAAGGGTTGGTTCGGTTTGATTCCAATGCGTATAGTTTACGTGCCTGACCTCGACGAGCACAGCGAAGGCGTCAAGCCGTTCCTGCGGCGCGCACCAGCCCCGTCCGGCCAATCGCCTGGGCCAGTAAAAATCCAATCAAGCCGCTCAAAATGGCGCCAGAGATCAGATTTACTGGAACGGCAAGCCAGACATCGCTCGCAAAAGCAGGGTCCCAACCAAAAAGGATCGCCGTCCACACCGTGCCAAACTGGGAAGAGGCTGCCCCGGCGCAGATGGCGGTGATCAGGTCAAACTTGCCATAACGCACGAAAGCCATCACCACCTCGATCGCCAGGCCCTGGCTGATCCCCCATCCCAGGGTGCCGACACCTGAGGCATTCCCCAGCAAGATCTCCACGGCTGCTTCGACGATGCCCAGGATCAGCGCCGCGCCCGGCTTGCGCACCAGCCAGACAACCAGGATATATCCCCACATGAACGCGCCTTGCAAAAGGGCGCCTCCCAGCGGTCCAAGCGAAGAGTTAGCCAGATACCAGAGGTTGCCCGTCCCCGTATTGACGACACCAGTGATGGCCGCAATGACTGCGACAATGACGATATCCCGGGTGGTGTAATTGAAATTCCAGCCGCCGGCGCTGCCTTTCTTACCGGCCAGGCGGGCAACAATCCCTAAAGCGACAACGATGAGGATGTTGACAATAATATAGAGGGTCATCGAATACATCTCCTTTTGGGCTAAAGAACGGTTGATCTATCGAATCTAACACCGATTTCACGATAAGGTTACTAAGCCCATCTCGCGTACTTCCCGTTTCACCTCCTCATACATTTCTTCCCAGGCGGGCACGGGACGAAGTGTTTTCATATCGTAGGCTTCGTCAATGCGTGCACCCAGGTTTCCATCCGGCATGTCAAATACGTGTTCGTACTTTTCCAACAATTTCAAAACCAGCGTATTGGCTTCCTTTAAAGTCAGTCCCTGGTTGGCGACGGCATGGCCTACTTCACCCATCAAGCGAGCTTCTAGCCCGGTACCGTTCGGCGCGTTGCCATCGGCGGAACCGCAACCCTCCAGGTGTCCCCCGCTGACGGTAATGGCAATGGCATTGGCAGCCGTTTCGTAAAGCAGCTCGCGCGTCAGGGCGCCGCTTTTCGGATAAATGTCTGTAACGATGATACATGGGGCATTCCGGGCGAAAGCCTGCTCGACAATGCTCTCCACCCACATCACGCTGCGAGTGCTCGTCGCCACGTGCCGCATGTGAATCGGATGGCACAGGTGATAATCGACCAGGCAGGTCAGGTTAGAAACGATGAAAGAGGCGACGTTAACCACCGCCGAGCCCGGAGCATCACCGCCTAATCCGCCGACGATAACACAGGGCAGCGAAGCGTTGCGCATGCCGTATTCCAGCGAGTTTACAGCTCGAGCAACGTTGCGATTATCCATTTTGAGTTCATTCAACATGGGCACCAGGTGCGAATCGCACGGGCGCAGGTAATCAGGGTGGGCGGCAGCCAGGTCCCCTAACTCGGATACGGAGCTCTGGGCAGCCAGCATGCCCATCCCCGGGCGTCCCACGCGCCTGAGCACCTGGCGCATGTACTGCAGCTCCCGGCGAGTAGAGATGATCTCGATGGGGTCGCCCGTGCGAACTTCGCGACCGTCGACGTGCGTCAGGGTCCCGCAGGTAATCATATCGACGATGGGTTCCTGCGCCCAGCTGATCACTGCCGGCATGAACAGCTCCTCCGGATGGGGGGCGCCAGGATTGCCAGCCCAAACTAGCGGAAGACGTTCGTCCATGATTTTGCGGGAGTACAGTGTGCGAGCATCTTTGCCCTCTCCCATGACTAATGTCTGCGGCATGAGCCGCATGCCATCTTCCAGTTCACCCGGGTCGAACTCGATGATGCGCTCGGTGTTCCGTGAATAAGTTCCGACCTCCCGGGCCAGTTCCAAACCAGCCTCAAAGACCGCATCCGCCAGCCCCGGATTATCGGTCACGATCTCCTCCGGGTCCCAGGCCAGCTTGTACTTATCGACCAGCCGCATGGTGGTCATGGCGACCTTTTCCAAATCCCAGTTTTCCTCGGTGATGTACGGACCGCTATTGGCGCGATCGAGAATATCCAGGTAGTTAAGTATCATGCCGTTGCTCCTGTTTCTACCCGCTGCTCCCGGATCAAACGCTGCGCCAGCTGGACCGCTTTGACGGCATTGCGCGCCGTGCCGTCCGCCCCAATTTTTTCTGTGAACTCAGGAGTAACGGAAGCGCCGCCAACCATCACCTTGAAACGCTGGCGTTCGCCCATCGCCTCGAGCAAATTGACGAGATCCCGCATGAACGGCATCGAGGTGGTCAAGAGGGCCGAACAGCCGATGATATTGGCGTTTACCTCCTGAGCTTTGGCGATGATGGTCTTGATAGGGACATCAACTCCCAGGTCATACACTTCGAAGCCAGAGGCGGTCAGCATGGAGGAAACAATATTTTTGCCGATGTCATGAATATCCGTCTTCACGGTGGCCATCACCACTACCCCGGTATCGCTGGCAGCGCGCGCTTCTCCGGCATATTTCTCCTTTAACTCCGGCTCCACGAGGGCCATAGCTGCCTTGAGCGCTCTCCCAGCCAGCATCAATTGAGGCAGGAAGTACTGCCCGGTTTCGAATCTCTGGCCGACAACGTTCGCCCCGGCCATCAGACCGTTATTCAAGATCTCAAGCGGATCAACACCAGCCTCAACCGCTTCCCGGGTAGCGGCTGCCGAAACCTGGTCGTCGCCGTCAATGATGCTCTGCTTAATTTTCTCCAGATATTTCTGATCGTTTGGCATGGCTTCTCCTTTTTCGACAAGTAAATTTTCACTCCGGCTTGGGGCGATCAATGCCGGGGATATGATCCCCAAACAAACGATAAACCATTGGGTCGATGTCTCTAGGTGGGGAGCGCCCCTCAAGGTTTGGATAAGGATCGACCATATGAGGAATGTGCAGCGCCAGGGTGAATTGATCTTGAAAACCCGGCTGAGCAGGCAATTCGATGCGCTCCAGGCGCTGCAAGAGTTGGGCTGCTTCGCCCCGTTTGTCCCGGTTCAAGAGGGCAATGCGAGCGCCATCTCCGGCTGAATTCCCGACCGCGTGAACTCGATCGAGTGGGCAGTCCGGGATCATCCCGAGCAACATGGCCTTTTCCGGATCGATGTGGCTTCCAAAGCCGCCTGCCAGCAGAATGCGGTCGGGGCGTTCCACACCGAAGCGATTAAGCAGATATTTTGCAGCAACGTAGAGGGGAGCTTTGGCCAGCTGGATCTGGCGAACGTCTTCCTGGGTGATAGGAATTGGCCGGCCGATCGTTTCAAGAGAAGATTCGGTCAGGACATAAGCAACCTTATCGCCGTCAATCTCGAGATTGGGGGAAGAACGGGAAAGGTCAAATTGCCCATCAGGTTTCACCAATCCTACCCTATACAACTCTGCTACGGCTTCGATAATTCCGGACCCGCAGATGCCGCGCGCCGGAGGAGCGCCGGGTTCATCCGACCATAATTCTGAACCGACCACTTTAACCCGGGGCAGCAGGGTTTGCGGGTCGATCTGGACGCTCTCGATGGCTCCCTCTGCCGCGCGCATACCATACTCGATATGGCCTCCCTCAAAAGCCGGTCCGGTAGGCGTGGAAGTGCAGATTAACCGCTCCCGGTTGCCCAGCACCAGTTCGGCATTCGTGCCGACATCCACAATCAGCCAGACCTCGTCCTGTTCGTGAGGGGCTTCAGCCAGCAGCACCCCCATGTTGTCCGGACCGACAAAAGAAGCGGTCACCGGAAGGAGATGTACAACCGCGCCTGGATTTGCCGCGGATAGTCCAACATCCCTGGCGCGCACATCCAGGCTGGCATGAATGCTTGGGACGTACGGCGCCCGGCTTAGATACAGGGTATCCAGCCCCAACAGAAAATGGTGCATAACGGTATTACCAACAATTACCAGCTCAACGATTTCAGATGCTTTCATGCCTGCCTGGCGGGCTGCCTGGCGAGCTAACCTGTCAATGCTATCCAGCAAGACCCGGTGCATCTCCTCCAGACCGCGGTCCTCTTCAGCCGCAAAGGACATGCGCGACATGATGTCCTCGCCGTATCCGATTTGCGGGTTCATCATGTCAGCCGTTGCCAGGACCTCGCCGCTGTGCAGATCGCAAACATGGCCGGCGATCGTGGTTGTGCCGACGTCGATCGACATGCCGGCGAGGCGATCTGAAAATCCTGGCTCCACGCGCACCACTTCGTGTCCACCGCGCACCGTCACCGTTATGCGCCAGTCGCCCTGGCGAAGGATGCGTTGCAAATCGCGTAAAGCGGGAAGATCAATGGATAACTTCGGGATATCTAAGGGCAGGTCATTCGGTCCCCGGGTTAAAGGATCTGCAATGGATAAGGCGGCCTTCACACGCTCCCAATCGGCGAGCGGATTGGCGAGGGTGGCGGGATCCAGTTCGACGTAAATTTTTCGCAGCATCGGCCGCACATCGATGTTGCGTTCCCTGGCCGCTTTGCGGACTACCTGCTGCACGGAGCGACTGCTCTTTGGTACAAATACCACAACATCGCCGAGCACCCTGGCCTGGCAAGATAACCGGAAAGCCGAGGGATCCTCACCCTGGGCAATAAGTCCCTTTTGGCGCCTATCCCAGTATTTGATTTCATTAGCACCAGGTGGAGCGAGATGCTGATCCAGAGAGGTTATGGCTTCTTTTGGGAAATTGCCGCGCTGAAGGACGACTTTGCATTTGCCACAGGTCGCCTTTTCCCCACATATACTGTCGATGGCAACGCCCGCCTGGCGCGCGGCTGTACGAACCGCCATGCCGTGTTCAACCTCGGCGCGGATGCCCATGGGTTGAAAGATGATCTTATGCTTCTGGGTGCTCATCCACGTGTGTAGGATGCCTGGTGGTCATCTTACGGATAACCTTGAATCTAAAAAATTCGGGGCGATAATATTCTTTTGAAAAAATGACCGGCTCGTGGCTCGTGTTGTAGCCAATCTCTTCGAAATAATGCAAAGGCGAACCAAGGTTGCATTCCAACAGCTCAGCCAGCCGGGCATCAGCAACGATGGGCCTTACCTCCGTGATGTTGTGATCGATGTGTTGGTCACAGCGTTCTGCTAAAAAAGTGTATACCGGTCCGTGCAGCTCTTCTTCGCGATAAGCGTGACTTACCAGGCGAGCCGGGATGACATCGATACAGTAGATCACCGGTACTTCATTGGCCAGGAAAACGTTGGCAGTCGAGAGAACCTCTTCACCTGGTTCCAGGGATAAAGATTCGACCAGTTCTGATCCCGCCTGCTCGAGATGCAGCTCTTGATGACGCACACCGGGCGTGTATCCCGCCAGGCGAATCATCTCGTCGAAATCCCACACTTCTTCCAGGCGTGTATGGATTCCGAGAATGTGTTGGTTGATAAAAGTGCCGCTGCCGTGTTTGCGATAGATCAGCCCGTCCATCTCAAGTTCCGCCAACGCCTGGCGTATCGTGGCGCGGCTTGTAACCAGCATGCGCGCCAGTTCTGGTTCTGAGGGTAAGCGGTGCTCCTCCGCGTGGCTCGTCTGGATAAGTTGACGGATTTGGCTGACAGTATGTTCGACTTTAGACATGCTAGAGGTGAAGTTGTCAGTCAACTTCAATAATCATCAGACAACTAATATAAAACATATTAGCAAATAAACGTAAGAAAGTCAATCGGTTTTTTTGGGATTTAGCGCGGTAGGGGCTCTATGAAATCTTATATCCGAAGTCAGCGAGCACGGCGTCGATTTCGGCGCGGGTCGGCATGTTCCCCCCAGTGCCGCGTTTGCCAGCTTTGGCCGCGCCAGCGCCGTTGGCCAGGGCGCCCAACTTCTCGAGCGGGAAGTCATTGAGGTAACCATAGATGACCGAGGCGTCCAGGGCATCTCCAGCGCCGGTGGTGTCCAGGATCTTCACGGGAAAACTCGGCGA
>DATCIL010000626.1:0-1912 GCA_036507795.1 Anaerolineales bacterium
AATGAGCGGGCGCAAGAGTTTTATCGAAAGTGGGGATTCGAGGAAGCCGGCACACAGGCGTTCCAATTGGGCGCTGAGATGCAGACCGATCTCTTGATGCAGAAGACCGTCGGGTAGGGGCGGGTCTGTGCAGGCATACAACCTTCGAAAACAGGCACTATATCTGGCTCAGAAACATTGCTGGCCAGGGTGAAGACCCGCCCTTACGGTAGCGATTAAGAAAATTTTTAACTGATTCCTATAAATTGTTTACGGTCCTTAAATTTTATTCCTATGTTCATGCGATAACATACGAATGCAAGCGAAAGAACGGCTTGCATACCAAGAAGAGATAAAATTCAAGCGATATTTCGGAGGTGGTACAAATGGCTAGATTAGTACGTTGGGATCCTTTCCGTGAATTCCGCACTATGCGAGAATTGACCGACCGCATGCTGGACCGCTACTTCGAAGAGCCCCTTGGTGACTGGCAGACCAGCAGCTGGGGCCTGGCATTGGATGTGGCCGAGGACGAAGACGAATTTGTCGTCAAGGCATCGGTGCCGGGGATCAAACCAGAGGACCTGGATATTACGGTCACCAAGAACACGCTTACCATCAAAGGCGAGGTGAGGCAGGAGGAAGAAAAGGAAGAGGAACGCTATCACCTGCGTGAGCGCCGCTATGGTCGATTCGCCCGCAGCATTACCCTGCCCACGAGCGTGGACGCCGACGAGATCGAGGCCAATTACGAGAACGGCGTGCTTACGCTGCGCCTGCCCAAGACAGAAGAGGTGAAGCCAAAGCGGATTGAGGTCAAGTCCGGCGAGAAGCTGCTGGAAGGGCAGTTTGAGGGGAACGGGCGAGAGAAGAAGTAACCGATAATCCGTAATCCGTAATTCGTAAGAAGACAAACCATACACTGGAGTCGAAAAACCCCGGCGCTTTCCGGGGTTTTTCTGGTTCCTTGCTACCCTTCCTTACGAAAATGCAAGGTAGATTGTGAAATACCTGGTTTCTGCCCTCCAACCTGATCCCCAAATGCCTGATTGCCCAATTGCCTAAGCGCCTGATTGCCTGCTCGCCTGCCAGAGTACGGCGATGCGCGTGCCATTTCCGGGGCTGCTCTCCAGATCAAGGTGAGCGCCGATGCTCTCGGCGCGTTCGCGCATGATCCCCAGGCCAAGGTGATCCCCACTGGTGGTCGTCACGTCGAAGCCGCGCCCGTTGTCCTGAATAAAGAGCTGGATGCGACCGTCTTCGCAGCTGACGCTTACGTCGACTTGCGTGGCGCGGGCGTGCTTGG
Organism: Anaerolineales bacterium; assembly: GCA_036507795.1. Lineage (GTDB taxonomy): Bacteria > Chloroflexota > Anaerolineae > Anaerolineales > UBA4823 > DASQQR01. The sequence goes on from DATCIL010000626.1 coordinate 1,286, forward strand.
CGATGTTGTTAAGGGCCTCCTGCGCGATGCGGTAAATGCCGACTTTCACATCCGGCGTGAGCGCCTTGCTGGTCGCATGATCGGTTTCAATTTTTAGATTGACAGGAAGATGAGTCCGTCCGGTAAAAGCCTCGGTCAGGTATCTGAAGAGATCTTTCATTTCGGCTTCGATGAGCGCATTGGGCCGCAGCTCAAGCAATAGGGAGCGCATTTCGGCCAGCGCGCCGCGGTTCAATTCACCCAGCTCCTTCAGGCGCTGCTGGCCCTCGACGGGATTCCTCTCCCAAATCCTTGGCAGCGCCTCTGCCACCAGGTTTGAGGCGAACAGGGTTTGGGTGACGGCATCGTGCAGCTCCCGGGCCAGGCGAGAGCGTTCAGCGATTACGGCAAGTTCGCCGGCCTGTTCTCTCAGCCGGGCGGATTCCAGCGCCAGGGCAACATGTTCGGCAACCGTGATGGCCAGGTCGAGTTCATCAGGCGATAAATCACGTGCGACGCCGTAGTACAGAGTCATGGCGCCGTAGACCTCCTGCTGGATAACCAGAGGGATGGAAAGCATGCCGGGATACTGCTCCATCAGGGATCTCAGCAGCTCTCGCCGGTCGGCCTCCACGAAAACAGATTCCA
>DATCIL010000627.1:0-7231 GCA_036507795.1 Anaerolineales bacterium
TACATTGCTGATCAAGGGGGGCTGGAGGTGTTTTTTGTTTGGCTTATACATCTTTCGCACCTTTTCAATCGGGAGTGGCTTTATTATATTAAGGATTGCCCCTTTTGAGGAGGGTCGAATTCCCACTAGTTTTGTCCACTCGTTTTTTCAGTGGAGCCACGGATTTCAGGGATGAACACTGAAAGCTCCGAGAAAAGGCGATCGGGTTTTGCCTAAGCGAAGCAGCGGTCTCTGCTGCTGCCATCTCCAGGCGGGCGGGGCGATTGCTTCGCCGCCTCGCAAGGCCTCGGCGGCTCGCAATGACAGCTGGATTTTCTTATCCCGAATTCACGTTCTATTATACTTTCAGCGCTGGTTTAGGGAAAATTATGGCTTTTAGAAATATTGATCGCCGTTTATTCACCATTTTGAGCATCGTCTTCGTGCAGATCGCCGGGGCGGCCCTGATCTTGCCGATCCTGCCGCTGTTTGCCGAGCGCCAGTTCAATATGCGGCCGGCCACGGTCACGCTGCTGGTATCCTCCTTCTTCGCAGCACAGTTCTTCGCGGGACCCTACCTGGGACAGCTCTCGGACCGGTATGGCCGGGTCCCGATACTCGTGGTCAGCCAATTTGGCTCGGCGGTGAGCTTCTTCATGATGGCCGCCGCCGGAGGCCCGGCGATGCTCTTCGCAGCCCGGGTGGTCGATGGCATCACCGGAGGGAACATCATCGTGGCGCAGGCCTACGTCACCGATGTTACGCCGCGCGAAAAACGGACCGAAGCCCTGGGGTACATCTACGCGGCCTTCGGGCTGGGATTTGTCATCGGTCCCGCATTGGGGGGCATCCTCTCGGCGTGGCTGGGCCCCAGGATGCCTTTTGTGATCGCCGGCGGCGCCGCCCTGGCGACGGCGCTGATGAGCTGGCTGCTGTTGGATGAGACCGTGTCCCGCCAACCGATAGCGTCCGGCCGTTTCCAGCGAGCAAAACTGAGCCCGGCAGAAGTGGCGCGCAACTATCCTCTGGTGCTGATCTTGACCGTGGCCTTCATCGGACAATTCGGCCTGGGGATGCTGCAATCGACCTTTGCGCTTTTCAGCGATGCAGTGATTTTCCGGGGTTACAGCGAGGAGGCGATTAACCTGGGCGTAGGATTGCTGCTGGCGGTGGTGGGAATGGGCCAGTTTATCACGCAGGCGCGGTTGATCGGACCATTGAAGCGGCGGTTCGGGGATGCCCGCCTGGTGATCATAGGCACTATGATCCGCATGGGGGGCTTTATCACCTTCGCCACGGTCCTATCTCCGTGGATGGGAGCCGCCGGCGCCCTGCTCTTCGCCGTCGGCATGGGGCTGATGATGCCGCCGCTGCAATCCCTGGCCACGCGCACCGTGGATGAATCCATCCGGGGCAGCGTACTCGGCATTTACCAGTCTTCGGTCAGCCTGGCTACTATTATCAGCACAGCCATCGCAGGGGTGATTTATGCCATACAAGCCAACCTGCCCTATTGGATCGGGGCGGGTCTCTCCTTGGCGGTGCTTTTTCCGGCGATAATGCTTCTGAGGCTTTCTAATGAAGGAAAACTAAGCTGGCAGGAGCAAACGGTTTCATTGGACTGAAGGTCAGAGTTCCGGTTTATGCCTGGAGCGCCATGGGCATGCCGAAGTAGGGGAACAGCGCAGGAATCCCAATGGTTGTGATGTCCGCCAACAAATTATCCTCAAAAGCCAGCACCTGAATTGCGAAAGCGTTATAAGCCTTATCGGATTCGTCCCGGCGGTACCAGGCAAAGGCGGGTTGCGCGTTGGCGCGCACTGGCAGCAGGCGCCAGCGGCCGCGCGCATCACCATCAAGGATATTCAACGATATGAACCTGCGGATCGAGGCTCGCCCTTGATACCAGGAAGGAAGGGGCGGCATCGGGAAGGTCGCATCTTCCTTGAGGAGGGAGACCAGGGCATCGACGTCGGCGGTTTCCCAGGCGCGCACGTAGCGCTCGAGCAGTTCGCGGGTTGTTTCGTCCGGCTGGGCGCTCCTGAGCGAATGCCGGCTATGCGCAGGATAGTTTTCCGCCAGGGTGGCGCGGGCGCGGTAGAGCAGGCTGTTGACCGCTGAAACGGTCACCTCGAGCAGGCCGGCGACCTCCTTAGCGCGCCAGGCGAGCACGTCGCGCAGGATGATCACTGCCCGCTGGCGGGGTGGCAGGGTCTGCAGGGCGACCATGAATGCCAGTGTGATGGCCTCCTTGGCATCATAGCGAGCTTCGGCGCTCACCTCCAGCGGCGCAAGGCGATTGTCGGGGAAGGGCTGGAGCCAGATGGGCTCGGTCACTGGCGGCGGCCCGGGCTCATCGGGATCCGAGGCGGGCCCGAGCGCCAGCGGAAGGATCCGGCTCGGGTTTTTGTCCAGGGCGTCCAGGCAGGCGTTGGTGGCAATTTTGTACAGCCAGGCACGGAAGGAAGCTCTCTCCTGGAAAGTTTCCAGCCGCCGCCAGGCGCGCAAGAAAGTCTCCTGCACCAAATCTTCGGCGTCCTGCAGCGATCCAACCAGGCGATAGCAGTGGGTCAGGAGCTCGTTGCGGTGCGGTTCGATCAGGTTGCCAAATTCAACCTGATCGCCGGCGCGGGCGGCGTCCAGGCGGCGAGAGGTGTCGAGAGAGGTTTGGCTTGCAAGTTCGGACATGGGGTTGGCGCTCCAGCCCAACGTTGGTTGAGTTTGGCGACGTCTTCGGCGCCAAGTATCGAAACCAGGTTGGGCGGTTTACGTGAAAACCTTATGTTTTGCCGGGAACCGCTTGGTTTCGATACGGCCTAAGAAGGCCTACACTTCGATAAACTCAGTGCGGCGCTCAACCAGCGCTCGAGGCTATGCTCAACCAGCGTTCTGGCTGTCATTTTCGGAAGTGTCAGATAACTAATTCCGACATTATAAATCAATATTGGGTGCCAATTTTTATGGGGATCAGCAATTCCGGTTGAAGCGGTGTTCTCTGCCGAAGAATCCGCCCAGCCGGAGAAGAATCCCCCCCGGCCCCCCTTGATAAGGGGGGAGAAGAGGCCCCCCGGAGAAGAGGCTCTCGCAATTACAAAGTGAGAATTGCTGTTAGGAGAGAGACCGCGAAGTTTTGGCCTTGGAAACCGTCTTAATAGTTAGAAACCATTAACCAAAGGAGATCAGATCATGAGATACATTGTAACTGTACGCGGCATGTTGAAGGGCGACGCGCAGCAAGCGCAAAAGGTGCACGATGAGACGGTAGGCAAGGTCTCACCATTGGGCAAATCCATGGGAAGCACCGGACACCAGGCCTACCTGAATACGCAGAACGGCAAGGAATTCTTTGCCATTGATATGTGGGACAACCTGGAAGGCATTCAGAAGCTGTACAGTGACCCAAACCTGGCCGAAGAGTTTGGCAAGCTGTTCGAGGGCCAGCCGGAAGTCACTATTTGGGAGTCAGCAGGCTGGATGGAGTACTAGCCTGCAATTCCATCACAACGATCTTCCAGGTCCGCCAGGCAAGGTTAAGCGCCAATACAAAGAGCAGCAGGGCGAGCACCGGGTGGAGGGCGGCTAATGCGGGAGCATCCTGGCGGATCATGGCAAATACCTCTGCCTGTAGGATGTAAAGCCCAAAAAGGAGACCGGTGAGCGCCCTGGTGGCGCGGGGGAAGCGGCTGAGAAACGCCAATAGAAGCATCAGGGCGGGCAGGACGCCGATCCAATGACCCAGGCCTATGTGCGTATCCCATATCGCCCGCCTTGTTAGGAGGCCGGGCCCAGCGGCTATGAGAGCCAGACCGGCCAGATATGCCTGAAATAATATGCCGGCGACGAACAGCCAGGCAAGTAGAAGAAAGGCGAGGCGGACCCCAAAGATTATTTTCGTTGACATCACTCTACTATCCTGTAAAGAATCAGGATAAAAGTATATCACCGGCGAGTAAATATCAGGCTTCAGGGTATTCTTTAAGTTGTTGAGAGGTGGTCGCTGGGAGAGGATTTTGGGGAATCCCCCCCAGCCCCCCTTGATAAGGGGGGAGAATCCCCCCCAGCCCCCCTTAGTAAGGGGGGAGAAGAGGCTCGCGGGCGACGGTCTCTGTAGCTGCCCCCTTGAGAAGGGGGAGAATCCCCCCCAGCCCCCCTTAGTAAGGGGGGAGAAGAGGCCGGCCGCGATTGAGAAGGGGGAGAAGAGGCTCGCGGAAGGATGCTCGACAAGGCTTTTCAGCTTTAAGAAAACCCTGAATTAGACTCGAACTAAATGAACGAAAACGGGGATTTTATATTAAAATGTAACCGGAAGATGGTTCTAAAATTTAATTAACATCCAGGTATTGCAGGCTGCAAAAAAGGAGACCGGAAATGTCGATTGAGCAAATCCGCGCCAAAGTTATCGCCAGCGTATGGCAGGGGATCGCCCAGAGCGGCGTCGACCTATCGGCGGTGCCGCAGGAAGAGCAAGAAAAGCTGGTCAGCAAGATCAGCGACAATGTTTTGCTTACCATGAACACGGTTTTAGATGAGGTCGCCCAACCGGCGATGACGGACGAATCGAGCGACGAACAGATCTTGTGGGAGGGCCACCCATTTTTGTCGCTGGTCGAGAGATATGTGCTTACCTCCGATAGATTAAAGATCATCAAAGGCCTTGTGTCGCGGGATATCGAAAACTTTGAGCTGATTCGCATCCAGGATATCGACCTGAAACAGGGCGTAGGAGAACGCATGCTCGGCATGGGCGATATCACCATCCGCGGGCATGACGCCTCTGAGCCATTGGTCATCTTGCGAAACGTTCCCAAACCGGAAGAGGTTTACGAGATCCTGCGCAAGGCCTGGCTGGAAGCGCGCAAGCGCCACGGGTTGCAGTTCCGAGAATACATGTAACAATAAATGGGGGAGGCCCCATCTTTTTGAGAAGAACCTTTAGCGCCTCAGGTCAAGCCCCATAATGCGGTAGGGTTTGACGACACTGGCAAAGTTGAAGTTATCCAACAATTCCACCCAACCACGTTTTCGATACAGGCGATAGGCTACCGTATCCCTGGCGATGGTGGATAACACGGCTTTTTGATAGGGTAAGTCATCCATTAAGCGGTCGTGCAGCAGGCTGCCATAACCACTTCCTTGGGCAGTGGGATCAACCGCCAGTTCGACCAGCTGGAAGCTGTCGGCCAACCATTCTTCTGCCACAAGAGGGTCAAGGGCATTTTTCACCTGGTCGTGCCACCACTGCCCTGGTTGGACTTTGTATCCATAGCTAAAACCAAGCAGCTGCCTCGAGTTATCCTCGAAGACTGCGAGGAAACGAAAGTCCTGGCGGCGGGTATGTTCGGGCAGCGAGCTGGAGAAAGCCAAAACTTCCGCTTTGGTTCTGTTGTATGGGGGGTCTCGGAAGGCTCTGCTGTATACTTCTACAATGTGGTCGCTATGGGATTCGACCTGTTCGCTCGTCAAATAGGTTAGTAAGGGTTCCATCAGGATGATTATATACCAACTGCCAACACAGTATTCTCGAGGCTGGTTTCCAGAAAGTTTATGAATGATGTTGTGGTCAAGAGCATCTTGAACCGCTAATTTACGCTAATCCACGCGAAATTTATTACGCTCTTTCCGGATTAGCGTCCATTGGCGAGATTAGTGGTTTGTTTCCACAACAACTTATCAGGAATCCAGGAATAGAGGGGACCAGGAATTTAGGACAAGTTACGGCGAATGGCTATTCTAGACGAACTGCTTGCCAAGATGGAATCCGACGCAGCGGTGCGCTCGATTTTGGTCGGGGCGCACTGGACGGCGGTGTGCAGCCGCCGCTGCGGGCTGGCGTCAACCATGCTCGGCGAAAAACCCCATGGTCAGGAGGTGGTCAGGGATGTGGGCGGGCTTCATCTTAAAAGCGCCCGAGAATTGGCCGAATACGCGCGCTCAGAAATCCCGCTGGAAGCCAGCATCGGCCTGGCGGCGATAAACTCGCTGATCGAAGTAGATCCCGCAAACGCGGTAGAACTTAACGCCGAGGAGGTGCTGGCAAAGAGCGTTCGTGGCAAAAACATGGCCATGGTGGGCCATTTTCCATTTATTCGCAAGCTCCAGCAAACCGCAAAGAACTTATGGGTAATCGAACAGCATCCCAGCGAAGGGGAATATCCAGCGTCAGCCGCACCTGACCTGATCCCGCAGGCCGACGTGGTGGCCCTGACGGGCAGCGCGTTGATCAACCATACCCTGGACGGTCTGCTGGCGCTTTGCCCGCCGGAGGCGCTGGTATTGGTGCTAGGTCCAACCACACCGCTGTCGAAGGTCCTGTTCGATCATGGCGCGACGATCATCTCCGGCTCGCAGGTGGTGGATGAAGCCGCGGCGCTGCGCACGATTGGACAGGGAGCCACGTTCCAGCAGGTCGAGGGGGTTAGAAAAATTACCATCAGAAAGCCAGGTTTTTAACCTTCCACCCAGCGCAGCGCGCCCATCTCCTCGATTTTGTAACCGCCCAGGCCGGCGATGGCCCGGCGGGCATCGCCGGCCTTAAGCCAGCCACGCAGGGCTTTTACAGGCGGCAGTTCCAGGTTCCCGGCAGGGATGACCAGGTCATAGCGCTCATCCTTTAAGAACAGGAATTCCAAACCATATGCCAGGGCCGAGGCTTCCAGGCCGACCCCCACGTCGACCTGACCCTCCGCAACGGCGCGGGCCACTTCGGAATGGGTCATCATTTCGTGATGATACCCCTCGATTTCCTCGGGCGAAATCCCCAGGTTGCCCAACATTACATCCAACCAGACGCGTGTCCCCGAACCCGGCTGCCGGTTGACGAAGCGCAGTCCCGGGCGCGCCAGGTCCTTTAAGCCGGTAACGGCCCTTGGGTTTCCCTTTGGAAGGATCAGGCCCAGACCGCGGTGGAACAACGTAAGCAAAGCCACCCGCTTGCCGGGCAGCAGCCGACGCACAAATGGGACATTGTACGAGTCGCTCTTTTCATCCCATAAATGGCTCCCGGCGACATCGGCTTCCGCTTGGGCCAAAGCGATCAAGCCTCCCAGGCTGCCATTAAAGCGGAGCTGCATGCGGTAGTCCGGGAGGATCTCGTGAAAATGAGCGCCCAGCCAGGTGATTGCCAGATCGTGACTACCGGCGAAACGCAGGGTGCGCTCTGGCGGCGTTTCGGGCTGCTGGACAGCGGCGCGCCAACGATCCAGCGCGAGGCGCACCGCCTGTTCCACCTCTTCAGGAGAATGGCCACCCGCCA
>DATCIL010000628.1:0-4248 GCA_036507795.1 Anaerolineales bacterium
TTTTACTGCCTGTACAATGTTGCCAACAAAGTCAGATGGGACACCGCTTTGCTTCCTGCCTGAATTGCGCTCCGAACCACATGCCTGGGTCAAGCTGTGGAAACATCATGCTGCCCAACCCGAGGCCAATAAACTTAACCAAATCGCGGATGAGTTGGGATATCGTTTCCTGTCTCGTTATGGCGGAAAGATCAGCTCCGAATGGCTGGTTCCCAAGATCTGGCAAATTCTAGACGAGGCTCCGGAAATTTATGCAGCGGCTGATCGTTTCATTGAAGCTGCCGACTGGGTGGTCTGGCAATTGACTGGTGTTGAAACTCGGAACAACTGCACTGCCGGCTATAAGGCCGTCTGGTCCAAACGGGAGGGATTCCCGCCCAGCGAGTTCTACAAAGCCCTTGATCCACGCCTGGAGAATTTGGTGGCCGATAAATTATCGCCCGAGATTGCTTTTCTTGGTGAGCGGGCGGGCGGTCTGAGCGCTCGAGCAGGGGACTGGACCGGTCTGAACGAAGGCACCGCGGTCGCCGTCGCCAATGTCGACGCCCACGTGTCCGTACCGGCGGCCGCGGTGGTGGAACCGGGCCGCATGGTTATCATAATGGGTACTTCCAACTGTCACATGGTGTTAGGCGAGGAGGAGCACCTGGTTCCCGGTATGTGCGGATATGTAGAAGATGGCATTATCCCCGGCTTCTTTGGCTACGAGGCAGGCCAATCGTGCGTTGGCGATCACTTCGCCTGGTTTGTCGAAAACTGCGTTCCGGATTCCTATTTGCAGGACGCCAAGGACCGGGGCGTCGATATCCATGCCCTGTTGGAGGAACAAGCCGCCGCCCTGCTGCCTGGCGAGAGTGGTCTGATCGCGCTAGATTGGTGGAACGGCAACCGCAGCATTCTGGTCGATGTCGACCTGACGGGTTTGTTGATTGGGCAAACGCTGGCTACAAAGCCGGAAGAGATCTATCGGGCCCTCATCGAGGCCACCGCTTTCGGTACCCGAGTCATCATTGAGACCTTTGAGCAGAATGGTGTTCCCGTTAAGGAGATTGTAGCTACCGGTGGTCTTCCGGATCGCAACCGGCTCTTAATGCAGATCTATGCGGATATAACCGGCAAGCAGATCAAGGTCGCCGACGCCAAACAAACGCCCGCCCTGGGCTCTGCCATGTTTGGCGCAGTTGCAGCTGGTAAGTCGGTGGGCGGCCACGAGGACATTTATGCGGCAAGCCGGGCGATGGCTCATATAAAAGACGATTTTTATACACCGGATCTTGCCTACAAAGACGTATACGATCGGCTTTATGCCGAGTACAAATTGCTGCATGACTATTTTGGACGGGGTCAAAATGACGTTATGAAGCGTTTGAAGAAGATTAAGGCGACCGTCCGGAAATCGAGGCTGTGAAAGCGAGGAGTTCCACCGTGCTTTTGAAAACGATACGCGAGGAGCTGGTCAGGCTCAACCAGGCGCTGCCCGAAAACGGTCTGGTAACCTGGACCAGCGGCAATGTCAGCATTCGCGATCCGGAAACCGGCTATGTCGCCATTAAGCCTTCGGGAGTCAAATTTGTGGACCTGACTGCGGAGAGCATGGTCGTTCTGGACCTGGATGGCAATTTGATCGAAGGGAAATTCAAGCCTTCTTCAGATACAGCCAGTCACCTGTTCATCTACCGGCAACGCTCTGATGTCAATGGCGTCGTGCACACCCATTCCAGCTACGCAACTGCCTTTGCCGCTCTCGGCAAACCTATCCCGGTCTGTCTTACTGCCCACGCCGACGAATTTGGCGGTCCGATCCCTTGCGGAGAATTTGCCTTGATTGGTGGAGAGGAGATCGGAAAGATTGTCGTTGAAAGTATAGGCGCTTCGGCGGCAGTTTTGCTGAAGAACCATGGTGTTTTCACGGTGGGTGCTGGCGGAGAGGCTGCTCTTAAAGCTGCGGTGATGGTGGAGGACATCGCCCGCACCATGTGGTTGGCCATGCAGATCGGCGAGCCTCACGAGATTCCTATGGAAATGATCGCCAAATTGCACCATCGTTATGCTTCCAGTTACGGGCAATCATGATGTTGACAGGAGGCCGGATGAAGCCCCGTGAACGCGTTGCGACCGCGCTTAATCATGAAGCGCCGGACCGCTGCCCCATGCAGGCCAGCTTCACCCCGGAATTTGCTGCCCGCTTGCGCGAAGATCTGAAAATTCAGGGTAAAAGCGTGCATAATCCTCACGGCGGCGGCAACACTTATCAGTTGGAACGCGCCGTGGGAGAGGATATGCTTTTGACCTCCGTCGGCTGGGCAAACTCGTACTACCTGGATGATAAAGCCTACACTGACGAATGGGGGGTCGGCTGGGAGATCCAACCTTATGAAACACGCTTTGGCGCCGGGTGTTACACAGAGATCGTTGGTCACCCTCTGGCCAGCGAGGAGGCCATCAGCGGTTACCGGCCGCCGGATGCAAACCGTCCCGAATTGTATGCTGATGCTGAACAGGTGATCCGAGATTTCAAGGATGAATACTGGATCGTTGGTGTTACAGTGACAACGATCTTCGAAACCGCCTGGGCTCTCAGGGGCCTGGAGCAATTGATGGCGGACATGGTGCTCGACGCGGATCTGGCAGATCAAGTCCTGGATTTCCCTTACCGATATCACCTGACCGCTGCTAAAAAACTGGCCGCGATGGGCGTGGACATGATTTGGACCGGCGATGACGTCGGATCTCAAAACAGCATGCTGATTTCGCCGGCAATGTGGCGGCGGTACTTCAAGCCCCGCATGGCAGATTTCGTCGCGGAAGTTAAAGCCATTAACCCAGATGTAAAGATTGCCTACCACACGGACGGCAATGTTTTCCCGATCATCCCAGAATTGATTGAGATTGGAATTGACGTTCTCAATCCAATTCAACCCGCCAGTATGAATCCAGCGGAAGTCAAAAAGAGATTTGGCGATGATCTGTGCTTTTGGGGGACGGTCGATGAACAGCGCACGCTTCCTTTTGGTTCTCCAGCGAGCGTTCGGACAGAAGTGATCGAGCGTCTGGAAACAATTGGCAGGAATGGCGGCTTGATATTGGCTCCAACGCATCACGTTCAACTGGACACGCCGCTGGAAAATTTCTGGGCAATGGTGGATACCATTTTGAATACCTCCTATGCATCAATCGGAAGTAATTTCTAAAAAATTGGGTGGGCTGATTGCAGGCGGTGCTAAAAGCTTGCGAGCCCTGACCTTCCCTATACAAGCGGAGCAATGAATGGAAGAAAAACTAAGAGCCGTCAAAAAAGCTGTTATCGAAGGTGACATGGCCGCTGCCAGAGATGGGGTGCAGCTTGCCCTGGATACTGGCGTTGAGGCTGAGGTGATCCTGCAGCAAGGTTTAATCCCGGCAATGGCAGAAGTTGGTCGTTTATTTGAAGCAGGCGAGTATTATGTGCCCGAAATGCTGGTTGCCGCCCGAGCGATGCAGAGCGGGTTGGCCCTGCTCAAGCCGTTTTTAGTTCGGTCCAACGCCAAACCGGCTGGAAAAGTGGTCATCGGTACGGTCAAAGGTGATTTGCATGACATCGGAAAGAATCTGGTCGCCATGATGTTAGAGGGCGCAGGCTTTCAGATTAAGGATTTGGGGTCGAATGTCAGCCCGGAGAGGTTCATTGAGGCCCTCCAGGAAGATCAAGTTGACATCCTCGGTCTTTCCGCTCTGCTTACAACGACGATGACGATGATGAGGTCGACAATAACGGCTATTGAGGAAGCGGGACTGCGTGATCGCGTCAAAATCATCGTTGGTGGCGCTCCAGTAACCAGGACCTATGCGGAAGAAATCGGCGCTGACGGCTACGCGCCGGATGCCAGCAGAGCGGTATCCCTCGCTAAACAGCTGATCGGCCAGGGCCATATATAAATGCGATTTGGAATATTTTTCTGATATGAAAGGCTCCACTCGGGTTCAAGATTGGTGGTCGGTTGAAATTGAGGGGTTGCCGCAGTTCGAAATGGCGATGAAGCGGGTCTATGCCTGGTTTGAAAACGAGATCATCGACCGCCCCCCAATCCGGTTCCAGGCGCATAACGCCTTCCTGGAGGCGGCGAAAGAGGATATCTCTGGCCTCTCAAAAGAAGAGAAAAAAGCCTGGTGGTTTGATGCAGAAACCCAGGTGGAACTCTTCGCAAAATCTATTGAAGGTCGTCGCTTTCATGGCGAGACGTTCCCGGTTTACTGGCCGAATTTGGGACC
>DATCIL010000629.1:0-1408 GCA_036507795.1 Anaerolineales bacterium
GTCAGCGTGGTGGGCTTAGCCATCCGCACCCCGATTTTCGCTTTATTGGAGAAACCATTGGATTCGCTTTTTTTAAGTCTGCCCGGTCTTCCTTTCCTTCCCGGAGATTTCTTGGGAGATAAAGTTGCCCTGGCGATTGCAGTAATTGTGGTGATGTTCTGGAACTTTTTTATCAACCGCTACTGGACCTATAATGATGTGGAATAGATTTACGGGTTTATTCTCAAAACAGGGGGGAGGGGTTCTCAAAAACGTGCGCAGCACGTTTTTGAGAACCCCCACTAATTGAGAAGATACGATTTATAATATATTCAAGATGCCCGAAAAAAACCGTCCTGTTCCTCTTTACACGACTTCTGGCAGCCTCGGGGGGTTCCTATACTACCCGAATATTTTCAACTCAGATGGCGAATGGATTGGATGGCTGACCGCCGATCAGGAAGTTTACTCGGTTTTCGGAAGTTACGTTGGCTGGCTGCATAAAGACTACCGTATTCTGCGCAAACGCGCCGAAGATGACGATCATCCCAACCAGACCCCTCCGGCGGCGCCGGACAGGTTTGCGCCGCCCGTACTGGTTCCTCTGCCGCCGTTGATGGGTGAGATCAGCCCAAGCACCATCGATGTGCTGGAAGAACGGCCCGAGCTGCTGCCGACCAGGGATACTTTCGCTTATACGGACGACGTGGATTAACTGAATGGAAAATGCACCTGCCTCAGAAAACCTTGCGAAGGTTTTGCACCCATGCGTTGATCCTGGAAATCCAACCTTCGCAAGGTTTCGCACCACCGACTAGAATATGGATAATGCACCCGCGGGTAAACCGGTCAGCGCCTCGCGCATCAAGTTGGCCCAGATGATGCAGCCGCAGCACGCCAACAATCTTGGCAACGTGCACGGTGGCGCCATCATGAGGCTTGTGGACGAGGCCGGAGCGCTGGCCTGCATGCGCCACGCCCAGCACCGGGTCGTCACCGTTGCCATCGACCAGATGACTTTTCGCGAACCGATCCGCCTGGGAGACCTGGTTATCCTGACTGCCGAGGTCAGCTATGTCGGGCGCACCTCGATGGAGGCCGAGGTGCAGGTGGTGAGCGAAAACCCGATCACTGGTGAGCGCACGCATACCAACACCGCTTACCTCGTATATGTGGCATTAGATGAAAGTGGCAAGCCAGTGCCCGTTCCCGAGCTCATCCCAGAGACGCAAGCCCAGCGCGAGAGGATGGAGGCGGGGCACGCTCGCCAGCAGTACCGGCTGGCTCAGAACTCAAGAGTACCTGCTAATGATGGATGAAGGGCAGCCCTCAGCCAGCCTCAATACTGAGCAGGAACGGAACGTCGCCGGCGTTCGCTCCTTGCAAGAGTTGATCGACATCGTTTCTGGTCGCAATTTCCAGCCTGTGC
>DATCIL010000630.1:0-4436 GCA_036507795.1 Anaerolineales bacterium
GGCAAGGCTGGCTAGCTCGGTTCAAAAACCGGCGCAAAAAGTGAACTCAACTGCCTTAATGATTCGGCTATTGACTTATAATCTTATTTGTTTGATCGGCCCGGCTGGTCATGGTACCCCCAGCCCAAATTTTGAGATCACCGACGGACGTGATCGCCTTTGTCGAGGCGGCGGACCAGGCGGCGCTGGGGGAGAGCCTCGGGAAAATCCGGGGCATAAAAGGTGTGGCCAGTACAGACACGCGCATCGTTTGGCCTATGTAATCTGCACCTAGTGAATCAGGGGTGCGAGGGAACCCATCTCCCTCTGACGGCCTGCCGGTCCAGAAAATGGGATGCTGGAGGGCCGCTGGTAGCGTATCGCATCGCTGCCCTGGGCACGCCATTCCCACGCACGCCGCTACTGGGCTGAACGAGGGTTGTTGGATCTCCGCCACAACCACATCTTCACCTTCCCCAGTTTCCAGATCCAGCCAGACCAGACCTGCCGCGTGTCCACGAACGAGAACCACCCCGAGTGGTGCGGGTTCAACTACGGCAGCAGTTCGGCGGCTTGGAATAATTACGGATTTTTCAGAGCCTCGTCGTGCTTTCCCACCACTCGCAGGCGCAGCACATCGCCCGGCAAGCGCTCGTAAGTCATGCGATATTGCAAGTCTCTACTGGCCTCATAAATTCCGGGCGCTCCTTCAACCGGCTTAGATCTCAATGATGGGTGGCGCGGATTCTCAGCCAACAGGCGGAGGGATTTTTTTATTTTCTTCTGGATATGTCCGGGTAAATCATCATAGAGTTTTTGAAACGTTTCGCTCAGTTCGATTTCGGGCATCTTCGCGCTTCTCCAGTTCGTCGATAGCCTCGTCCATGCTGGAGTAGTGCTGTACGCGGCCGGCATCAATATCCGCCTGCGCTTGGCGTTCCATGCGCTGCCAGCGCTCGGTCCAAAACCAGGCCTGCTCAGCCGGTATGGTGATTCCCCGCTCAACAATGACTTTTCCGGTTTCATCAACCCGAAATATCAGGTCATCGCCTTCTTCAGCGCTTAAGATCTCACGGACTTCGCTGGGCAAAGTCACTTGCCCTTTGGCACGTAGACGAGTTTTGTAAAGTTCCTGGTCCATCGCCTGGTCTCTCCTGTTTGTCTTAGTTTTGTCTGTTTTGGGTCTGTTAGATTTTCCTACTTTATGATATTCCAACATTCTAACCAATTAAATATTATAAACTGGAATGGTCTTTTGTCAATACAGCCTCTTGCTTGGGTGGGCGTCAAAATTCTGCGACCCTACTTGCGCTCATCGCCGAGCGTTGAAACGCCCGGCTGACATGTTCGAGCCCGCTAAAAGCGGGCTGCAGAGATCTAGGAGAGCAATTTTCAACCTTGTTTCAGCGGAATTTGAGTACCAGCCACCGGTTTCCAACCGATGGCTTTTTGTTGATGCCCAGCTTGTCTATAGCTTTATTGAGATGGGTCCTTGCTGTGCTATAGGCGATATCCAGCGTGGCCGCAATCTCGTGGTCCGAGTATTCCAAACAGCACAGCGCAACGACCAGCTGCTCCCGGGCCGCCAGCGCGGCCCAAATCTTCGCAACCTCCTTGTCCTTGCCGCCAGTCCTTGAAGGCCCAGCCGGCATACGGGTTCTCTTGGATGTAATTGATCTTTTGTTCCATCATCTTCTCGTCGATAATCCGCTGTCGGTAGCCATGAATCGATTCGAAAGGACATTGTGAAGAATTTCCTCTAATTGACTTCTTCTAGATTTACTCTATAATCGAGATAAGATTAGCGTTATTTACCCCAGATTGTAACCATTTGCAGATCCATTCCGGTGATCACCCGCTAAGGCTGACCACCGGATTTATACATATGCACGGACATCCCCGGACCGGCACGCCGGGGATGCGCCAGATTCGCCGGTAACGAATTAGGAGTACACCGGAACCATGCCCGCTCGCATGGCGCCGCTGGACCGGTGGGATTTCGACCTGCAGGACATCTTGGTGAACGGGGATTACGCCGTCACCACCTGGCAGCTGAAAGGTGAACGCAAGGGCCGCAGGGTGGACCTGCACGGTGCGCACATCCTGCGCTTCGACGAGCAGGGCCACGTGGTGGAAGGCTGGGGCTTCACCAGCGATCAAGACGCCCTGGACGAGTTTTTCTCGGCCTGAAGTCCGGGCAGATATCCCGGGTGAGGAAGTTGGCGGTTTTTGGCAGTTTTCCCTCTTGTTTTGGCAGTCTGTAAATGGGATTAATTAGATCAAATCACGGACAGTTCGAGATTGCTCTTGAAGTCAGCACTCTGATCAAACAGAGGTCGAGAACGATCCGACGAAAGAAGTGAGATGCCAAATCCGGAGATCGACCCCGGCGACCGCGCCGCATTGCTGCGAAACGCTTGCGAAGTGAACGGTTTCCGCTGCCTGCACCTGCGCGAGGTGGTTTCCGCCCGCACGCGGTTAGGCCCAGATGGATCCTATGACGTTCACCTGCTGGTCCAGTTGACCCACGAGTACGGTGGGCTCTTTATCACCGGCTCATATGCTAGCGCCGGCGCCCCACCGCAACAAACCGAATTCCTCTTCACCGTCCGGCTGCTGGCAGACGGCAGGTTCCAGGTGCTCGATTTGCCGCCCTACGCGCCGTAGAGGAGAAATACCATGCGAGCAAAGAGAGCACCTTACTTACACTCCAACCTGTGCATCTTCCTGTTCGCAGCGGCCATCGCCTCTCTGGCCCTGGCTGCCTGCGCGACGATCCCGGGGATGGGGGACGGGACAGCCCTTCCCCTCACCGCTGCTTCCCCTGCGCCTTCCCCCACGCCAGTAGGATCCACCCCTACGGAACTCCAGCCCACGAGCAGGGACGCCCCAACGGCCAGCCCCACGCCATCGCCCTCTGCCGGTGAGGATGCTTTCCGGGTTTACGCCCTCGGCGAGGTGACGGTTTACAGCGGGCCGGGGGACGAGCACCCTCCAGTCGGCATACTGGAGACGGGCGCGGCCGCAGAAGTGACGGAAAGCGGGGAGGGAAACTGGCTGAACATCGTTTGCCCGGATGACATCGCGGGCGCTTGCTGGGTTCTTTGGGACCCGAACAGCCTCTATCCCCACGAAGGCCCGCCGCTGGACCTGAACGTACCTGATGCGGCCAGCCTGAAGTTCGAGACGGTCGCTACGGAGACCTCGCCCGATGGCCGCTGGCAGGCGCTGGTTACGCAATCGGAGACCGTGCTGCTGGCTGGGGAAGAAGCGTGGTTCTTTTACGTCGAACTCCAGGTCACCTCGCTGGAGGATGGCGTGACCTGGACGCCGCTGAGCGAGTGGCATGCCGCCGGGTTGGGCGAGGAATACCCGCCGAAGGTCTTTCATTGGTCGCAGGATGGCCGATACCTCTATTACACCAGCCTCTTCGACCTGCACGGAGCGTGCGTGTCCATGAACATCGGTGAGAGCCTCGACCGGCTGGATTTGACCGATGGCCGCGTAGCTGCGATTCAGCCGCCGCGTGCTTTCAGAATTTTGGCCATCTCGCCCGATGAAACCATGCTGGCCCATCTAGGCGGCCAGAGTATTGTTAATTTCACCGAACACCAGGTTCTGGTCGTGCGAGACCTGGCAACGGCTTATGGTGACAGCGCCGCTGGACAGGATTCCGTCTTGTGGCAGATTCCCCTGGATATTGCCTGGCCGACCGCGGTCAGCGAGATCACCTGGTCGCCGGACAGCGGAAAACTGCTGGTGACAGCGCCAACAATGGCCGATGATATCTGCAATCAGGCAGGCAGGTCAACCTGGGAGCTGGATATAGAGACGGGTGTTCTTACGGCGCAGAACATTTTTATCCCCGAACCGACCCCGACTCCCACCCCGCCAACACCGTGTCCGATACCCGACGGCACCGCCGGCATCCCCAGAGAGACCTTTCTGATCTTTTGCGGGGGCGAAGACCACGTCAATATCCCTCACAATGATACACTCGTCATCGACGGTGGGCTGACCGCCGAGGCGTACGTCAATTACCTGGGAGGCGGAGGCGAGGGTCCCAGGGTCATCGAGATCATCGATACGTTCAACATCAGCTTTTCCGAGGGCAAGGTTTGGTTTTGCTTATTCTCTCAGGAATTTGAGACAAACCAGGGAAACGGCTGGCACTGCCTGTCCCACCCACAGCCGGAGCTGAACCAATGGGTGCACCTGACCGGCTCTTGGGATGGGGAGAACATGTACCTGTTTATCGACGGGGAATTAAAAGCGGAGACGGCCTTCCCTGGGCCGCTCTTTCATGGCGGACCCGACGATCAAAACCTGCGCATTGGCAACGGCTGGACGCTGATCGATGGCTTCCACGGCTTTATCGATGAAGTCCGGCTTTCTTCCACCGGGCGCTACAACGCCGACTTCGAAGCCCAAATCCAGTTGACTGCCGACGAGTACAC
>DATCIL010000631.1:0-4257 GCA_036507795.1 Anaerolineales bacterium
CGACGATGTTGATCAGCTCGATGTTCCAGCCTTCGGGAATGGTTTTTAGCGTGTCGAGCACATGGTCAAGCACTGCTTTACCGGCTACGCTGACCAGCTGCTTCGGTTTGCTCCATGTATGTGGTCGCAGGCGCGTGCCCAGTCCGGCCATTGGAATGACAATTTTTAAGGTATTTTCCATGAATGACGTTATCCCCTTACAGTATAGTTTGTGCCAAAAATTCAATTTGAAAGTACAATTGGGCAACGCTTGCTAAGTGATTCATCGAATGTATTTAGAAACCCGTATCGACTGTCATTGCGAGGAGCGGTTTTTGCGACGAAGCAATCGCCCTTTTGTTTGCGGGAGAACATTGCTCCATCGGATTGCTTTAAGTTTGCGGTAGCGAAGATTGCTTCGCCGAGGCGAACCGTGTTCGCCCGCTCGCCATGACACGCTCGAATTTGAACCTTTCTAAAAACATTCGAATACTTACTTAGAAGACCCATCTCTTTTCGAGCCTGTGCTTTGGATTTTATGTTACCCAACTTTCTTATTATACCCCTTGCAGTTGGACTCTTAATGGATTGAGGGTTTCTGCCGACGTGCCAGGAGTTGTTGAAGATATCCCCGCCACAAGGAGACATTAATGGTTCGATTGTTATTAAGTCTGCGTCAGTCTTCGCTGATCTTCGCCCTCATTCTGGTTCTATGCCTGCTTCCGGGGGTGACCTGGGCGCAGGCGCCCGACACACCGCAAATCCATCTCCAGGTTGGGTCTTTTGATCCTCTTCGGGAGGCGCCACCGCTCTCCTCTGGGCTGGATCCCGCCGCGGCCGGCGAGCAGACGACGGTGCACCTGGTGCAGTTTATTGGGCCGGTTCAGGAAGATTGGAAAGCCGCGGTTGAAAATCTGGGTGCCAACTTTTACGGTTATATTCCCGATTTCGCCTTTCTCGTTCGCATGGCCCCTGGCGTTGAGAGCCAGGTCTCTGAATTACCCTTTGTTCGCTGGCATGGTCCTTACCATGCATCCTACCGGGTGGCGCCATCTTTGCCAAGTGACCTCGCCGCCCGGACCGATGCCGGTCCGGTTGCCCTGGTAGTGCAAACGCTTCCTGATGCAGACTTTGATAGTTTATCCTCCCGGATAAGCGCCTTAGGCGCTGCCATCGAAGGGCCTTCTGGCGACCTGTCCGCTGATACCTTTCGAGTCAGTTTGCCTCCTGGCCAGGTGAGCAGCCTGGCTGCCCTGGAGGGCGTGATTTGGGTCGAGCCCTACTTTGAACCGGAGTTATTCAACGATATCGGCGGCGGCACAATCATGCAAGCCGGAATGGTACGTTCAGCATTCGGGCTTTATGGGAGCGGTCAAATTGTCGCTGTCGCCGATTCGGGGTTGGATAAAGGTGCGGCAGGTTTGAGCGCCGATTTCGCCGGCCGCCTGGTCGAGGGCCAGGCTATTTGCGTCTACTTTGGTGGCCGGGATACCTGGAACGATTTCCACGGTCATGGTACGCATGTCTCGGGCAGTGTTCTCGGCAATGGGAAGCTTTCCAATAGTAACCCCACCAATCACCAGTATGGCGGATCTTATGCGGGAGTTGCTCCCGAGGCCCGGCTCGTATTCCAGGCGATCGACAACGCCCCTGGAGGCGGATTGGAATGCGTGCCCGATGACCTGTCTAACTTCATTTTCGAACCGGCCTATAACCTCGGCGCCCGCATCCACACCAACTCTTGGGGCGGACCGACCGGCGGAACGACAAGCAATCCGCAGTACGGTGGCTACACCAGCGACTCTAAAACAGTCGACTCCACTACCTGGGATCTTGATGATTTGCTCATTTTGTTTGCCGCTGGAAACAGCGGGGTGGATGCGAACGGGGATGGCTTTATCGATGCCGATTCTCTTGCCTCCCCGGCTACGGCGAAAAACGCCATCACCATTGGAGCATCCGAGAATGACCGCCCGGCAATTAACTTTACCTGGGGAATTGGGTGGTTTGAAGACTATCCCTCTGACCCGATTTTCAACGACCGCGTCTCTAACAATGTAAATGGAATGGCGGCTTTTTCCAGCCGCGGTCCAACAGATGATGGGCGCATAAAGCCAGACCTGGTGGCGCCCGGTACCTTCATCATCTCTGCCCGCTCTCATGACCCCTCCGCGGGTACGGGTTGGGGGACCGTAAACGGCGATTATATGTACAACGGCGGCACCAGCATGTCCACCCCGCTGGTCGCCGGGGCGGCGGCGTTGGTCCGGGAATGGCTCACCGAGCTGCGCGGCTTTGCCAACCCCTCAGCGGCCTTGATGAAAGCCGTGCTCATCAACGGCGCCGCCGATATGAGCCCCGGCCAATACAACAGCCCGCAGGAGATCCCCGCCTCCCGTCCCAACAACGTCAGCGGCTGGGGTCGCGTCGATCTGGCGGCCAGCCTCAACCCTCCTGCCCCGCAAAAGATCTGGCTTGAGGATTACACCAGTGGTCTTACTACAGGAAATAGTGCTCAGTTTAACTTAACCCTTGGCCAGTCACAGGTCCAAGTAACAGGTGCTGAAGCCAATCCAGAGATTGGATCGGGCGCAACGAGTGTAAATTTGGCGGACTCGCCGGAAAACGTGGTAAGAGCGGCGGAGACGCCTGGTCCGCCTTCTCGTGATCCAAAGCATCTTCCCAATCTCGAAAACTCTCAAGGCATCCTACTGGATCCAGTGGCTAACCGCGGGTCCGTAAACGCCATATCGGCCGTCAATCAATTAATCCAGAATGGAGGGTTTGAATCGGATAGTAGCTGGACATATTCCAATACGCAACGCACAAACACTCAATATCGAACTGGAAGCTGGTCCGCCGGTTCAATTTCAGCTGATAGTGGAGCATTTTATCAGACTCTTTCCTTCCCTTCAAATGCGGTGGCGGCAACCCTCGAATATTATTGGAAGAATATAAATCCTGATGTAGGCTTTGATTCTCTTACGGTTTATGTATATGACGATACGAATTCTAATGTCTATGGATATGGACCGGACCACAGCGCCTCGGATACCGACTGGCACGGTGTAGCCCTGGATTTCAGTCAAATAATTGATGATGTGCGCGGTGAAACAATTAGCATCTACTTTTTAATTTCTAATGACGGCCTGGAACCAGGCGCTTCATTTTATGTCGATGACATAAGTTTGAATGTAAGCACCTCGGATCCAACCGCTACCCCTTCGCCTTCTCCCACGCCAACCAGCACGCCGGTGGCCACAACCGGCGGTCCTTTCCGTATTAGCCTGGTCTGGACGGATTATCCCGGCAGTCCTGCCGCTTCAAAGGCCCTGGTGAATAATCTCGATTTGGAAGTGATTGCCCCGGACGGCAAGCACTACTTCGGCAACACTGGTGTTTACAGCGCCGGCCACTCTTGTATGCGTGATGGCAAATGGGACAGGTGTAACAATGTTGAAGGGGTATTGATCCCGAAGGCACTCAATGGGACTTATACCGTAATTGTGCACGGATATAACGTTCCCAATGGACCGCAGCCTTTTGCCCTGGTGGCCTCCGGCGATAATCTGGCAGGGCCCGGCGATCCGAGCGCTGCGAAAAACAAAATCTTCCTCCCCCTGGCGGTCCACTAGACCTTTTTGCCATCTCGATAAACCATCCGGCGCTCCTGACCCGCCCTTCCCTGGCGATTATCCGGCCGATGTCCTGTAGGGGCGGGTCTATGCAGGCATAGTGCCTTTATTAACAGTCGACATGCTTGGCTCCGAAACTTTGCTAATCAAGGCGAAGACCCGCCCGGTCCTCCTTCAGCTGTGTCCCAACACTGGATGTGGCCGGTAAGGCGCCTCCAGATAAGCCATATCTTCCTCGGATAGCTCGATATCCAGGGCGGCCACTGCCTCTTCTAAATGGCTCATTTTGCTGGCTCCAACGATCGGCGCGGTGATCCCATCTTTGCGCAGCAACCAGGCTAAGGCGATTTGCGCCGGGCTTACGCCATGGCGTCTGGCAACTTCCTGCGCATGCTCGACGACTTCAAAGTCTTCTTCCTGGAAGTACATTTGCTGGGCAAAATCGTCTGTCTGGGCCCGGATTGTCTGGCCCCATTCTTCTCTTGAGCGGGTGCCGGCCAGGAAGCCGCGCGCCAGCGGGCTCCAGGGGATCACTCCGATGCCCTGATCCCGGCATAGAGGCAGCATTTCGCGTTCCTCCTCGCGGTAAATCAGGTTGTAGTGATTCTGCATGCTGGCGAAGCGCGTCCAACCATTCAGATCG
>DATCIL010000632.1:0-1718 GCA_036507795.1 Anaerolineales bacterium
AGCTATGCAGCCAGCAAAGGAGGTCTTCTGGCTCTGACCCGGGCAATGGCCATCGAGTTCGCCTCGGATAATATCCGCGTCAATGCCATCCTGCCCGGCGCAGTAGACACGCCCATGCTGCGTGCCGGTCTTTCCAGGGGACACGCCGGTGCGGGCACCTTGACCCAACGCTTGGAAAACCTGGCGAATAAGACCGTAATCGGCCGCGTCGGCCAGCCGGAAGAGATCGCCCATGCCATCTACTTTTTGGCCGATGAGGCCCAATCCTCTTTCATGACCGGTCAGGCGCTGGTTGTCGATGGCGGTGCTACTGCCAGGTTGAGCACGGAGTGATTGATTTTCGTTGATGAGTGTTGTGCGTGAAAATCTAAAGGCGGTTACGCCGGCTCCGCTCTGGCACCTTGCCCGTTCTTCCTGGTACGGCCTGCAACGCGCTGCCCAGTGGCCGGCTGCGGCATTCCATCCCCGGCGGCGAGAGAGCGTTCGCAAACTCGCTTATCTAAAAAATCTCCACCCCGGGCAGCGTTGTTTTATCATCGGCAACGGCCCGAGCCTGAAGAAAACCGATCTATCTCGCCTGCAGAGCGAATTTACCTTCGGTCTGAATCGCATCTACCTTATGTTTCCCGATCTGGGATTTAGCACCAGCTACTATTTATCGGTAAATAGCCTGGTGATCGAGCAGTGCGCCGAGGATATTCGCCGGCTGCCAATTCCTAAATTTATTTCATGGCGGGCGCATCCGCTGATCCGGCCCACCGCCGATATGATCTATCTGCATACCACTTACACCGGCCCAAAATTTGCAAAAGACGCCCGCCAGCGTCTTTGGGAGGGAGCGACCGTTACTTATGTTGCCCTGCAGCTGGCTTATCACATGGGCTTTGAGCAGGTGATCCTGATCGGGGTGGATCACAGCTTTTCTACTCAAGGTCAACCGAATTCTACGGTCGTGTCCCAGGGCGATGACCCGGATCACTTTGATGCCAGGTACTTTGGCAAAGGGTTTCGCTGGCAGCTGCCGGATCTGGAGACCTCGGAACGAGCCTACCGCATGGCGCGTAAAGCCTACGAAGCCGCCGGACGCCAAATCGTAGACGCCACCATAGGCGGGAAACTTGCGGTTTTCCCGAAAGTCGAATACGAATCTCTGTTTTAATAATCCAGCTGCCAGACGGTTTTCATTGCAGGCGGTTCGCCAGTTAGTTCTCGGAAAGAAACATACTCAAGCCGCCGTCCCCCACCTGCTCAAGCCGCCATCCCCCAACTGCTCAGCCGCCGTCCTCGGCGGCGTCCTACTCCATATTGCTCAAGCCGCCGTCCCCGGCGGCGTTCTGCTCGAGATGCCCAAGTCATCGCCCTCGGCGGCGTCCTGCTCCGTTGGCGTAGTAGCGACCGCACAGAGAGCAGATTCGCATCATAAATTAATAATTGCATATACCTTGAGCAAAAAGTACTCCTGTGTTCCATACCGCTTCCTCTAACCAGGCTACCCACAAAAATCGCACCTCCCTGGAATCCCCCGTGATCCGTTCTCCCTGGCTTCTAGGACTCGTTTTACTAACAGCCTTCTCCCTGGGGCTGGCACTCCGTCTTTACGATCTCACCGACCCGCCCCTCGACTTCCACCCCACCCGCCAGCTGCGTGTCGCCATAATCACCCGCGGTATTTATTACAAAATGATCCCCACGGCGGATCCCGAGGTACGCCAGACCGC
>DATCIL010000633.1:0-2530 GCA_036507795.1 Anaerolineales bacterium
GTTTTCTTTCATGCTTCAACAGCCTCGGCGCGCACATTGCGCAGCAGCACGGAATCTCCTTGGAGCCATCGATCTTCGCTAATAAACTTGCGGCTGATAGAAATCCCGTACTTGAGAGAAAGGTTACTTGCCAATTCCCCCGTGCGCCTGATTTCCGTACCAAACTCAACAATGTCGTCCAGAATAATCAGGATATCCAAATCAGACTCTTGGTCGTGATCACCACGTGCATAGGAACCGAACAGATATACGCCTTTTAGGCGGTTGCCGTATAGTATTGCCAGCCCGGCTCTTAGTTCACTAAGAAGTTGTTCTATCATTTACTTACCTCGTTCCATCAGACCCAGCGATTGATAGAAACGATCCTTATCAAGGTTCTCCTTCAGAAGATCCTGGAATTGAGCCAGCTTGGCGGGCTGTCCTAAACGGGTCTTGCCGAAGATTTGCTCAATCGCTTCGACGGTTTCAATGGTATTGGTGGGAACCAGGAGTATAGAAACCCCGAAAGCATCCGCTTGCTTGATGACCAACGGACTGGGCTGCAGATTGCCGGTCAGTACAAGGCAGGTTGTCGAGGTCTCCAGGGCAGCTAATTGAATGTCGGTGCGGTCGCCGCCGGTAATAACGGCCTTGTTCGTCTGTTCGCGGAAGCGGTGAAGTGCGGCCTCCTGGGTCATGGCGCCCACCGTCAGGTTTTCGATTAACGCGTCGCGATCTACTTTTTCGGTAAGGACCCGGGCGTCCAGGGTGTCAATCAATTCACCTACGGTGAGAGCCGCTAGACGAGGCACCTCGGGCAGAGCGCCAAACACCGGAATATCATGCTGCTCCAGATAAGGAATGGCCAGTTCTGAGACAAATACGCTGGCATCAGACGGGACCCGGTTAATAATGATCCCATTCAGAAGGTCTCCTAAGCGCGTCTTGGCGGTTAGCGCATCATCCAGAACCCTTACCTCGGACCGATACTTTACGACGACAAGTACATGGCTGCTCAATTTACGGGCAACTTCAGGCGTTGCCAGGTTGAGGAAGTATCCCTCCCGCAGACTGCCGCCGCCTTCCAGCAACATAATATCGCGATCACGGGTCGTCGCTTCATAAGCGGAGCTGACCTTTTCCATAAGGTCATCTTCGATATCTCCATTAAGGTAATCGTGCAGGAATTCATTGGTTACCACAACGGGCGAAAGTTCCCAGGGCGCCTCCGGCAGCTCCAGCACCTCTTTCACGAAGGTAGCATCCTCATCGGAAATTTTGCCGGCCGCCCGCCATGGCTGTAAGCTCAGCGGCTTGAGGTATCCTACCCGGTACCCGTCCTCGATGAACTGCCTGCCCAGCCCCAAACACACCGCCGTCTTCCCTGAATACCGCTCAATTGAGGTGACATAAATAGATTTCACAGTTTTTCTCCCGTTTCTGCACTAGTCAGGCGCATATTGGACAACTTCAACCCTTCTTATCCTTACTTAAGATGAGGCGCATGTCAATAGCGGTTGCGCCCTGGCCTCTTGGAAAAACGACCAGAGGATTGATATCCAGCTCGACGATCTCAGGGAAATCCTGCACCAGCTGTCCCATGCGCAGGAGCGTATCGACAATCGCCTCTTTATCCACCTCCGGCTCTCCGCGGACGCCGTCCAGAAGAGCGCTGGCGCGAATCTCGCCCAACATCTCCCAGGCTTCCTGTTTGGAAAAAGGCGCCAGGCGGAAGGTGACATCTTTGAGGGTTTCAACATAGATGCCTCCCAGGCCGAAGGTAACCAGCGCTCCAAATTGAGGATCGCGGTTCATGCCAACCAGCACTTCCAGCCCTTCCTGCACCATTTCCTGGACCATGCAGCCCCAGATACGCGCTTCTGGCAAATACCGTCGTGCCCGGTAAACCATCAGTTCATAAGCATCGATAACTTCCTGCCGGCTCTCGAGTCCAACTCTCACACCGCCTACATCCGTTTTGTGCAGAATATCCGGCGAGGCAATTTTGAGCACCACCGGGTAACCAATTTCCCTGGCCATTTCGACTGCCTGTTCAGGCGATTCGGCGATTTCTGATTTGGGGATGTGCAGGCCATAGGCTTTTAAGATCGTCCTGGCTTCGGCGTCTCCAATCGATACCCTTTCCTCGGAACGCACCTTCTCGATGACTTCTCGTGTTGCTTCTCGGTCGACGTCGAACTGGGCGAATTCTGCCTCCGGACGGGCGCGAATTTCTCGGTATTGGGACATTGCCTTAAATGCCAGAGCTGCTCGCTCAGGGAATGGGTAGTTAGGTACGTCGTATTGCTCCAGAATATTGATACCGGCCTGCATCTTCGCCTCTCCCATGAAGCAGGCCAGCACGGGCTTGTCGATCTTATTGGCCAACTCTCCCACGGCCTGCGCCGTGGCTTCAATTTCCGTCATGGCCTGGGGAGTCAAAACAACCAAAAGACCGTTCACATTCGGATCGGATGCCGCGGCTTCTAAGGCAAAGCGGAACCGGTCGGCTCGGGCATCGCCAAGAACGTCAACCGGGTTTGCAGCGCTG
>DATCIL010000634.1:0-1158 GCA_036507795.1 Anaerolineales bacterium
AGATTCAGCCGCATGCGCGGATCGGAACTGTAGGCCAGATACATGTAGTCCCGTTCCTCATCGGTCACCATTTCCAGCGTCAGCTCGTCGTGATTGCGCAGGAACAAACCCCA
Source organism: Anaerolineales bacterium (assembly GCA_036507795.1). GTDB lineage: Bacteria > Chloroflexota > Anaerolineae > Anaerolineales > UBA4823 > DASQQR01. The sequence goes on from DATCIL010000634.1 coordinate 114, forward strand.
TTGGCTGACATCCGGGATTGCCGGTGTCTGGCCCATGATTTCTGTAATCGGGTGCCGGTCTTCCAGGCGGAGCGCCATAAAAATTCTGGGCATCAAAGGGAAGTGAAACGCCATATGGCATTCATCGCCGTCGCCAAAGTATTCTCGCACATCGCTGGGCCACTGGTTCGCCTCCGCCAGCAGCATGCGGTTCTCATAGTGCGCATCTACTACGGTGCGGACTTGCCGAATGATGGCGTGGGATTCGGAGAGATTCTCGCAGTTGGTCCCCTCGCGCTCGACCAGATACGGAATCGCATCCAGCCGCAGGGCATCCACTCCCATATCCAGCCAGAACCGCATCACCTGGAACACTTCGTCCAGCACCAGCGGGTTGTCGAAGTTCAGGTCCGGCTGGTGCGAAAAAAAACGGTGCCAGTAGTAGGCATTGGCCTCTACGTCCCAGGTCCAGTTGGACTTCTCGGTATCGGTGAAAATGATGCGGGCTTCCCGGTATTTTTGATTGCTCTCGCTCCAGACGTAGAACTCCCGTTCCGGCGAACCGGGAGGAGCCTTCCGCGCCCTTTGAAACCACGCATGCTGGTCCGAAGTGTGGTTGATGACGAGCTCGATCAGTACCTGGATGTTGCGTTCGTGCGCTGCTTTCAGAAAGGTCTGAAAATCTTCCAGGGTTCCGTAGCTGGGGTGCACGTTGGTGTAATCGGAAATGTCGTACCCGTCGTCCCGCAAGGGCGAGGGGAAAAACGGAAGCAGCCACAGACAAGTGATGCCTAGGCCTTGTAAGTAGTCGAGCTTCTGCATCAGGCCTGCGAAGTCTCCGATGCCGTCATTATTAGCGTCATAAAATGCTTTTACGTGGGTCTCGTAAATGACGGCGTCCTTGTACCAGAGTGGATCTTCCGCGCCTCCCTTGAGTTTCATCCGTGGCTCCCCTTATTCAAGTTCCCTGCCTCACCCTCCCCACAGCAGCCCCACCGGGCAAAGGCGCAAGGTCTGCCCCATCGAAATCATCGGCCCTGCTGCACGAAGGCCCCTCCATGACGAC
>DATCIL010000635.1:0-1206 GCA_036507795.1 Anaerolineales bacterium
AGCGCCTCCCGGCTGGCCGCAAAAACGTAATGGTCCGGCAGGATGCCGGCGAGGCGTCCGGAGGCCTGCAAATACTCCCGCACCGCCTCCCACACCTCTTCGGTCAGCGCCTCTCCCAAGCAGCGCTGTCCGCTGCCGCACCCCAGCTCCCCAGCTGCCCCGCTTAAATCCCCCCAGCGGGTCTGGCGCACAACCCCCGCCTTCCAACCGGTCCTGAGCAGCATCAGGAACAGGGCGTAATCGCGCTTGCCGAGGGGCGAGGGGTCGCGGCGAATGGCCTGCAGGAGGGCAGTTTCTTCCTTGTAGCTGAGATAATTGGCGGTTCCGTACCGCTCGCTCTTGGGCTTGTGTACCACAGCCGCCGGGTTGAACCCCGCTTCACATTCCGCATCGATGCAATTGGCCAGGCAATAATCGTAAAACTTGGCCAATCCGGCCAGCCGGATTTGTATCGTGCCTGGGCGCAGCTTTCTTTTTTTCAGTGCCCCGATATACATCTCCATATCCGCGACCGTTGCCTCCCAGGGCGGCTTCCCGGTAAAGGCAAGGAATTCACGCCAGGCGGTATAGGAATCGGCGGCCACGTTTGGGGTAAAGCGGGCGCGGCGCTCTGCGATCCAGGCCTGGAAAGCCTCGGCCCAGCGGAGCAGGCGGTCTTCGATAACCTGACCATCGTCCAGATTCAGCAGCTCAAGCAGATCCAAGGGTTTGGCGTTCTCATTCATGGCGGCCCTCGGTCAGGCGACCTCGGGGATCGACAAAGGAATGGCAGCCCTCGGTCTGGAGACATCGGGGAACACTTAAGGTTTTGCGGTTCTGATTCATAGAATTCCCTCCCGAGGATATGCCTCTACTTTAATTTTATCACTTCTCGCCCGAGGTCCGCCAGCCCGAATTTTGTCGGGTAGTCGGATGGTCGGATAGTCGAGTAGTTTATGGCAGATGGCCCCTTGCATGCCAGCGGACCTTCCCGGTTGCCGCGATGAAGGCTCGTCGCCAGCGATGCACCATTGCTCGAGCAACCGGGAAGATGGCCTATTAATAACGACTTTGTTAGGTTAAAATAATCGAGTTTGGCGTAAAATTTTTTATCGGGTACTCGATTAAGTATTAATTAAAGGGGCGCGATCTAGAGCCAGGGTATGAGCAACGCATTTATCTTCGAACTGCTTTCCAGCGGCAAAATCGAATTTGTCAGTCCGGCGG
>DATCIL010000636.1:0-1451 GCA_036507795.1 Anaerolineales bacterium
GCGCTCAGCCGGGAGGAGTTACATGATAAGGTATGGGGTAAGGAATGGGTCGGCGATCCGCGCACCCTTGCAGTCCACATCCGTTGGCTGCGGCTGAAAGTTGAAGACGATCCGGCTTCTCCCCGCTACATTCAGACGGTCAGTGGGTTTGGTTACCGTTTTGCCGGTCCGGAGGAGTTACCCTAAGGTCGCATCGAGACTGCATTGCGCACCAACCCGGCGGTTAAACGAAACTTTCTCGCTCTAAGCCTGCACACGCGTCTGGTCCTCTCCCACGTTCTGGTAACCCTGATCAGCGTTGTCCTTGTTGCCATCTTTGCTCGAGAAGCAATTTATCGCGCTGCTCGGGAAGATGCTGAACATCTAATGGAGGATATCGCCTTCGCTGCCAGCAAGGCATTGGAAGACCCCATGAAACGGTACCTGAACGGGGTGTCTTCCTTAGACGATCTTCAACAGGCTGCCACTCGCCTGCTGGGAGATGAGCATAATATCGGTTATGCTCTGTACCTGTCTGATGGCTCCTTGGTCTTAGATAGCGATCCGGACGCGCCCGTGCCCGGCGCAGGCTTATCTCCTGAGGTGTTCATAGCCTTAGAGAGCGAACATGGAGAAGCAGACTTAATCAGGCCAAATGATCAGGGGTTAGATTTCATCCACGTGGCCTTTGTTGTCGGTCACGCTGAAGAAATCTATGGCGTGCTGGATCTGAGGACGCCGCTGCAGCCTGTGCTTGATCCAGCCCGGCGTAATTTCTTATGGCTGTTGTTCGTCGCCCTGCTGGTAATTCTTGGCGTTGGAGCGGTCGGCGGCCTTTTGGCCCAAAGTCTGGCAGCACCAGTTGAAAGATTAACGATCGCCGCCGATCACCTGTCTCAGGGCGATCTGGAGACCCGGGTTAGGCCGGAGGGCGCTCCTGAGATGCGCCGCTTGACCACGGTTTTTAACGCCATGGCCGATCAGCTTCAAAGCACCCTGCAAGAATTGCGTGTTTTTGTCGCAAATGCCAGCCATGAATTGCGTACACCACTCACAACCGTCAGGCTGCGCGTCGAGGCGCTGCGAGCCGGGGCGCTGCAGGATCCTCTGGTGGCACAGCGCTTCCTTGCCGATATAGAAGAGCAAGTAGATCGCATGAGCCGCCTGGTCAATGACCTCCTCGACCTGTCCCGGCTTGAATCCGGAATTGATTCCGGTGAGCGGGAGCCTCTTGATCTCGGGAATATTGCTTCTGCCGTGCGGGATGTCTTTCGAGTGCGGGCTGAGGAGTCGAATATCCACTTAAATTGGGATGTGGAAGGCGATCTCCCGAAGGTGGCGGGCGATGAAGACCAGATGTGGCGCGTGATCAGCAACTTGTTAGATAACGCCATATCATTCACGCCGGCGGGAGGCCGGGTTGATTTGCGCGTCAAGTCTCTGGCGGAAGGACGCATCGTCCGGCTCGAAAT
>DATCIL010000637.1:0-3948 GCA_036507795.1 Anaerolineales bacterium
CAGCCCGCCGGTAGCGATGACTTTCATCTGCGGTCCAAGCTCCGTACGGAAACGGGCTACCATGCCTTCTACCAGTGCCACATAACCAAACAGCATTCCTGACTGCATGGCATGGACCGTATTACGACCGATGGCTGCCGGTGGACGCTGCAGATCGACCCTGGGCAATTTGGCAGTGCGCATGAACAACGCCTCCGCCGCAATGCCAATTCCCGGAGCGATGGCCCCGCCGAGATAATCCCCCTCCTCGGAAATCGCGTCAAAAGTCGTCGCCGTTCCAAAATCCACCACGCAGGCAGGCGTGCTATACAATCGCTGCACTGCGGCGGCATCCACAATGCGGTCAGCTCCCACGGCGCGCGGGTCTTCATAGCGGATGCGAACGCCGGTTTTCACCCCTGTATCCACCACCAGTGGATCTAATCCCATATACTGGCGGCAAGCCTCAACGATCGTACCCGTCAGGGGCGGCACCACGGAAGCCAGGCATATCCCGGTGAGATCCTTGGCGGAATGCCCGACATAGGAGAGCATTCCGTGGAACTGCAAGCCGTATTCATCCGGCATGCGCTCATGGTTGGTAGCCAGGCGCCAGCGCGGACCCAATTCTTCCCCGGCATACAGGCCCAGGGTAATGTTGGTGTTGCCAATGTCTATTGCAAGTAGCATAATGGAGCCATCCTATTCTGTTTGCCCTATTCTCCGAGCAAAATGTTGTCGATCAGGCGGGTATCGCCGACAAACACTGCCATGGAGAGCAACGCCCGGCTCAGCGGACCCTGAAGTTCTTCCAAGGTATCGGGATCGGCGCAGGAAACGTACTGCAAGCGCGCCAGCGGCTCCTGGTTGATCGTTTCAGCCAGGATGCGACGTAGACTATCCGCGTGCCTTTCACCGACCTCAAAAGCCGCCTGAGCGGCGCACAAAGCCCGATAGAGCACGGTTGCGGCCCTGCGTTCGGCGGGGTCGAGGTACTTATTCCGGCTGGACATCGCCAGACCGTCGGGCTCACGAATAATCGGGCACACGACGATTTCGATGGGGAAATTTAGATCGCGGACCAACCGGTGTACAACGATGGCTTGCTGCGCGTCTTTTTGACCAAAAAAGGCTTTTTGCGGCTGTACCGCAATGAACAGTTTGGTCACGACCGTGGTGACCCCGCGGAAATGCGATGGGCGGTACTTGCCTTCTAGCGGTTTTGTGATCGCTTCAACGGTTACCCAGGTCAGGTAGCCCGGCGGATATATCTCCTGCGCGTACGGCGTCCAGACCAAATCGACCCCTGCTTCATCGAGCAGGCGCAGGTCCCGATCCATATCGCGAGGATAGGCATCCAGATCCTCGCCTGGTCCAAATTGGGTAGGATTGACAAAGATACTCACCGCAACGCTGCTGCAATCCTGGCGCGCGCGGCGAACCATGGAAAGATGACCTTCATGCAGATAACCCATGGTGGGGACCAGTCCAAGCGGGCTAGCGAGGCTCTCTCGAGCGGTCCAGAGTTCAGCTAGGCTTGTGACGACTTTCATTGCGACGATGGGTGGGCGGCTGCTTTAACCAGCCGCCACAAGGTCCGATTGACCGGCGTGGGCACATTGGCTTCCTCACCAGTTTTGACGATAGCGCCTGAAATGGCCTCAATTTCCGTAGGCGCTCCCCGCTTGATATCGCTCAGCATTGACGAGGTGTTGGCGTGGGTACGCTCGGCAACCGTCTCGGCTGCCAGGACAGGATCAGCATACGGCAGAACAACTCCGCGAGCGTGGGCGACCGAGGCGGCTTCCCGGGCAGTAGTACCTAACAGAGCACGCGCCGATGGGCGATTTAACAGCTCCCCATTCTGAACCCGCAGAAGCGCCGTAAGGGGATTGATGGCTGCATTGATCACCAACTTCCCCCATAACAGGGAATCGGTATCGGCGACGATTTCGATTTTGAAACCGGCCTGATCGAGCATCTCTGCCACGGGCTCAATGCGCGGATGCATGCCCAGACTAACCGAGCCATCGCCCACCGGCCGGACGCGGCCGGGCTCGACAAGGGTTGCCCCAGTGGTGGTGACCCCTAATGCAACCCGTTCCGGTCCTAAAGCCTCTATCAGGGTCTCGCGGTTGCCAAAACCATTCTGAAGGGTGAGCGCCAATCCCTCCCGAGGGAGACACTCAGCCAGCTGCCGGGCAGCGCGTTCCGTCTGCCACGACTTGACCAGAACGAGCGCCAGCCGGAACCCGGAACAATCTCTGGGATGTTCGACGACGGTGACCGGATAGACTGCGTCCTTGCCATTATTTCCGGCAAGGCGAACGCCAGATTGGCGCAGCGCTTGAAGACCGGCTTGCCAGCTGCCCAAGAGGGTAACCGCGACCCCTGAATGCGCCAGGCGGGCGGCAAAGAGACTGGCCATGGCCCCGGAACCGACGATGAGGATTGAGTCGTTCATCATTCACTCCTTAACCCAGTATCTTCCCGGTTGCGGCGATGAAGGCGCGTCGCCAGCGACGCACCATCGCTCGGAGCAACCGGGAAGATATCAATGAGGGCATCCCATTCCTCATCCGGCATGTCGATGGTGTGTTCGGGAGCCGGGAAGTCCCCGCTGATCACATCAGCGATATATTCTTCAAAAGCCCGGCCGATCTCGGCGTGCAAATTTGCATATTTGCGCACGAACTTGGGCGTGAAGCGGTCAAAAAGACCGAGCAGATCATGCGTAACCAGCACCTGCCCGTCACAACCTGCCCCAGCACCGATGCCGATCGTTGGGACTTCGAGGCGCCGGCTGACGAGCTCAGCCAGGCGAGCCGGCACGGCCTCCAAGACGATGCTGAAACAACCCGCCTCCTGCAACTCAAGAGCGTCCTCGAGGAGCCGGCGAGCAGCAGGCAAGGTGCGCCCCTGGGCGCGAAAACCGCCCAGCTGGTGGACACTCTGGGGCGTCAGACCCAGGTGACCCATTACGGGGATGCCGGCGCCCACAATGGCCCGGACGGCGTCAACGCGTTCCCGGCCGCCTTCTAACTTAACGGCATCCATGCCGGCTTGCTGGAGAAAACGCCCGGCATTGCGAACCGCATCGGAAACGGAGGCCTGATATGACATAAAGGGCATATCGCCGATCAAGAGGGCGTAACGGGCACCACGGGCGACTGCCCGGCAATGATGGAGCATATCGTCCATGGTTACCGGCAGGGTGTTCTCGTAGCCTAGCACCACCATGCCGAGAGAATCGCCCACCAGAATCGAATCGATCCCGGCCCGATCCATGGCGTAAGCGGTGGGATAATCATAAGCCGTCAGCATGGTGATGGGTTCACCAGCCTGCTTCTTCTGGCGAAACGCCAGCGTGGTAACTTTTTTACGTTCGGTGGAAGAAATAGATGAAGTTGCGGACACGGTACCCTCCTTTGGGAACTGGTAGGGTCCGGAGATTTAAGATTGGATCAGGCGCCAATCCCAAATCCTGGACGATTAAAATTGAGTTGGTATTATCGGGCCGTCTCGATCCGGGAGGTTTCGAGCGGCGGTAAGGTAATTATCTCTAAAATTGGCAAATCTGGCAAGGGCGGAAGAGGGCGATTGGGCAATCAGGCAATCAGGCAATTGGGCAATGGCGATTGAAGACAATCGCTGGGGCAATTAGGGGATTAGGGGATCAGGAAATGAGGGAAGAAGGGAAGAAGGGAATAAGGTACTGGATAGTGAGAGTTGAGAATTGCGGATTGCGGGGGGCGGGATTGGGCGGTGAGGATGTAGATTGAAGGGCGGCGCGCGGCGGCGGGTCGGTGGCAGCCGGGGTTGCGGGCTCCCGGTTGCGGGGCAAGAGATTGCTTCGCTGCGCTCGCAATGACCCTTGCCAAGGTTTTTTCGCTGCCCTTGCAATGACCCTTGCCCAGGTTTTTACAACGGGTAGTGCATTCTCTCTAAATAATCGCCGAACTCGTGGAT